>CAVEKJ010000298.1:0-3008 GCA_963616205.1 Prevotella sp. | reverse complement strand
GCAGGCATACAGTCTGGATCACGTAGATCAGAGGCAGCATGCGGATGCCGGTCTTGTTTGCAACCTGACCGGAACTTACATTGCTGGTGATAGCCGCGATACCGAAGATCAGAAGCGCAACGCTTAACATGGAATCCGGAATATGAAGTTCCTGCTGGAAGATCGGGGTCAGATATGTATAAAAACAGTAAGTGGATGCACCGGCCAGGAAAACAATGCCGCAGCCAATGGAGATCCTTTTGTCCAGGAAAAGCTTAAACTGTTCCAGGATACTTCCTGCTTTCAGTCGGTTCTGACGGGGCAGCTTCACAAACAGAACTGCCAGCAGAACAAGTGTTGCCGCAAAAATGGTAACAAAAGCCGCACGCCAGCCAAACACATGGGTGATGGTGGACGCAATCGGCACACCGATAACGGATGCGATGCTGAATCCGGAGAACACACCGGCGATCACACCTGGGATATGTTCCGGAATAGAAGCAACGTCCTCTGCATAAGTCATGGAAATGGAAACTACAGTACCGGAGACCACAGCAGTAAGAGTACGAAATACCAGAAATACGGTATAATTAGTAGCAATGGCGCAGATCAGGTTACAGAGCGCAAACAGTGCGATTCCAAACATGGTGATCCGGAACCGGTTAAATTTTCCCACGTAGGCAGCCAGAAACGGAGTACCAAGGCCATAGGCAAAGGCAAACAGGGAAACAATACTTCCAGCCTGAGTCAGTGAAATCCCAAATCCGTCCGCAATTTCCGGCAGGATACCGATCACGGTATATTCGCTGGTACCCAGGAAAAAGCTGAGCATGATCAGGCCTACAACAGCCGGATTAAAAAATCGAGCTTTGGATGATGACATGATAATAAGTCCTCCCTCAAAAAAATAAAGTTCAAGTTTCTGCACCAAAAAAAATTCTTCCATAAAGAAATCTTCCTCAATGCGGTAAAAAGAATATCACAATTTCCGCCCTGTTTCTTGTTTACAGCTGTCAGATTTTTGTAGTATATTGATATCAGAAGGCTGGGAGGAGAAGAAAAAATGGCAATACCGGTATTTGGAAAAGAACAGTATCAGCTGAACAGAGAGACGGGACTTCTGTATACAATCTCAGATATTTACAAGCATGTGCCGATACATACCCATAATCATTATGAACTTTTCATCATTTCTGAGGGAACGGCGTACCATATGATCAATGATTCCGTGCAGACGGTGAGAAAAGGGGATTTGTTTTTTATACGCCCCAATGATATGCACAGCTACAGTTTTTACCATTCTGAGAATTTCTGTGTAAGGAACCTTGGATTCAGCACGCAGGTGCTTCGGAACGTTTCCTTGTTTCTGGAGCAGGAAGAAAAGATGGACAAACTGGTAAAAGGTGAGATGCCTGCCTATGTACATCTGGAGGGGGAAAATTTCCGCAAAGTTGTGGATGCGCTGGATACTGCCGGAAATCTGGTAAACAGCAGCCACCCCCGGCATGCCAGATATCATGCACAGTGTGTCATTGCACTTCTCCTGGAGGATTATTTTTTTACCTACGATGAAAAAGATCAGAAAGATCCCTGGAACCAGATGCCGTCCTGGCTGTCAGAATTGCTCCTGAATATGTCAAAGATCGAAAATCTCCAGGAAGGCTATGAAAAAATGTGTGACCTTGCACCCTGTTCTCCAAGCCATCTCTGCAGGCTGATGAAGCAGATCTGCGGAAAAACTCCTACCCAGTATATCAATCAGGAGCGCCTGAAATACGCAGTCTATCTTCTGGCACAGACAGACCGGGAAATTTTGGATATCTGTGAGTGCTGCGGATTTTCCAATGTGAGCCATTTTTACCATCTGTTTCGGGAACAGTTTGGAGTGTCGCCGGCGAAATTCCGGAAGACCGTGTAATTTACCGGTAAATTTTAAACGAATCAGGGAAGTTCCCCATTGTGGTAATGTTACTTGTTTTTTCGAAATGCACCGGGACTCATACCCGCCCATTTCCGGAAAGTTTCCGCATAATAACTTGCACCACTGAAGCCTGTGGAAAGAGCAATTTCTGTTATGGAGAGATCCGTTTCCCTGAGAAGCAGCGCACTTTTATCCAGACGGTACTGGTTCAGATAGAGATTTGGGCTCTGACTGAAATATCTGGAAAAGAGTTTGCAGCATTTGCTGATACCAACAGAACCAGCAGCTGCAATATCCGAAAGGGAGATTTTGGAAGCATAGTTCTGCTGGATAAAGCCGGTCATGTTGCGGATAGCGGAGAGGTCGGTATTCGTATTGTCGGCAGAATGGGAGTGAGCCGGAAGGTTTTCAAGAAGCAGAGACCAGATCAGGGAAAATGCGGACAGAATCCGTAAAGGTGCTGTTTTGTCTTCACGGTGGGTGTAGACTTCGGTCATCTGATGAAGAATCTCAGCCTGCCATGGAATGTCTGGGTCAAAGATAAAAAAAGGAACTTCGTTATTCTGGATCAGAGGAAGAACGAAGTTTTTTTCATATGCAGGGGAAGTACACAGAAGCATGGGATGGATCAGAATGCAGGTAAATTCACATTCCCTGTGTTCTTTAGAAAAACCGTAGTGCATCTGCCTGGAATTTACAAAGATTCCCTGGCCCTGTTTCAGAGTGAGGATTTCTCCGTTGACATTGTACTGCAGCTGACCAGACTGGAGGATAAGAAATTCAATATCATCATGCCAGTGATTTGCTGCAGAATAATTGGGATAATGGGAGAGCAGTTCATGAAGGGTGTAGGCAGGGCAGTCAGAATAATCGTAGACGATCTTTTCGGATTGGTTATCTTTCAGTTCAAGATGGATCATAATATATACCTCGCAGGATTGTTATAGAGTTAGATAGAAAACTGATAGAATAACTTAAAAATATACAATATAATTATAAAATAAAAAGATACTTTGGTCAATGTCCGCGTGAATTGTGAGGCAGATATAGTGGAGCAGCAGCTACCGCAAGCGCTCCGGCTGCTCCGGCAGGAAATGCTATTCCGAAA
>CAVEKJ010000297.1:2259-3010 GCA_963616205.1 Prevotella sp. | reverse complement strand
CCTATGGAAGAAAAAACAGCTGCACCTGCAATCGCCGCCAGGATTGCCGGTATATATCGGCTGCCAGACTTGATCAACACCTGTCTGTCCATTCCCAGAAGGCTTCCTACGATCATAATGCCAATAAAGACATTGAGGAAAGTGTAATCATTCATCCAGCCTTCCACATTGGCGATCACACATTCCGGAAATACTTTGTAGTAAGTCAGAAGTCCGGATATTACAAACGCCAGTACCGCACCACCGCCACAGTAAGTTCGCCACACAGGAATCCGTTCTCCGATCTCACCAAGGACGATTCCCAGAAAAAACATGATCCCGATCGCGCCGATCATCTCCACCGGCAGAACATTAAGATATACACTTATCAGGATCACTGCTCCAAAAAACAGAAAAATCGGAAGCTCGATTCCATATACTCTATAATTTTTTACCTTCTCCATAAGTCCCTCACATTTCTATTCCAAGCATCCTGCCCGGATTGTATCTTGTCATGGTATCAATCTCTTTTTCTGTAAATCCCGCCCCATAAAGATAATCAATATATTCTGAGATTGATTCATACCAGTATGGATTCTGCATCTGTCCACTGTCCGTGGAGACAATGAAATGTTCACATCCGATTTCTTTCATAGTTTCCACATTTTCCGGAAGATTCTTTTTGTAAACACCTCCACCTATTGGCTGTGCGTATTCCATTTCCAGCAGTACATCGTAGTCTTTTACAATTCTTTTCCGTTTTTCCATGGTC
>CAVEKJ010000297.1:0-2249 GCA_963616205.1 Prevotella sp. | reverse complement strand
GGTCATTCCCACAATGTGGAATTCCGGATGGGTCACAACGATTTTTTTCACATTTTCATTCCGTGCCGCTTCTGCAACAGTCAGACATTCCGTTCCGGAAATGTGGCCTGTGGCAAGTACTGCATCAAAATCCCGTACAAGCCGGAATACATCCTTCAGCTCTTTGGTTACTTTTCCGTTTTTTAATACTTCCACGCCGCCGCTTTTTCCATTCTTGTGAACATGATTGGATGCGGTATTTGTTGGAAGCCAGACAATTTTGGCCCCAAGCTTTAATGCGGCTTCTGCTGCATGTGGATTGATCCCGCCCACACTTTCGTTGAGAGCGATCGCTCCAAACATTTCGAAATCAGATTCCGGATATTTCTCTTTTCTGATCTGATTTACGATGGCTGCCCGATCCATGGTTGGAACAAGGTGAGATTTGATCACTACAGCTCTTGCCTGCATCTTTACTGCTGCTTCCATAAGAGCTAGATCGTCCATCTTCCGCTGTCTGATATCTGGTGCAGAATGGATATGCAGGTCAATGATTCCTTTTGTTCGTGTTGTGTTCATATTCCGTTCTCCTTATCACTTTTGTTATCGTCTATAACATTTGTTGATAAGATTATATCACTATCACATATGTTATTCAATATAACAAATGTTAAAATATAGACATATTTTTTTGGGATTTATGCACAAAAAAAGAGAGACCAGATGGCCTCTCATAAGTGGATATTTGCAATCCATATTCTCTATTTGTTTATAACTGTTCCAGTAAATGAAATGCTGTGTCGCAGTCTGTGACCAGTTCATTGAAAAGCTGATTCTTCAGTGTTTTCTGGATACATTCCGTCTTATGTCTTCCAGATGCAAATACAATGCGGTGGGAAGCCTGCATGATATTCTCGATGGGAACACCAAACCTTTTCTCGTTAAGATCAATATCTGCAATCTTTCCCGCCTCATCCAGTACATAACCGTACAGGCTTCCAATACAGTGCTCCTGCATGGAAATATCTTTCTCTGTAAGATAATCCCGAAATGCTACGTTCGTGTTCGGAAGACTGGATCTGCTTCCGATACCGCTTAATACAACGTCTAATGCACTGGCTTTATCCAGAGTTTTCCGGATGATGGGTTCCTGATATATTTTTTTTCGGATGGTCGGGTCTTTGATGTATATGGGCGCATCCAGATAGTGGCAGGTTCCGTTAAATGCAGAAGCAACCGTCCGCACCAGTTCTCTGGATTCCACAGAAGGATTGCTCATGCGGATGCCGCCAGTAAGCTGTATGGCAGATATAGGATTTCCAACTACAGAGGGGATCTGGCTGACACCACTGTATACCGTTTTTCCCCAGGTAAGTCCCATGGTCATTCCCGGACGCAAAATATTCATCAGATAATCCGCTCCTGCTTTTCCCAGCATTTTTATGGCATCAATGTAGGATGCATACTGTGTGTTTACAACAATTGCACGGTTGAGAGGCAGTTTTCGCATCAGCTCTGTTTCCAGGCTGCTGTTTCTCTCGTTGGAGTGATTGATCCGTATCTCTACGATCTGCTCGTTCCTGGCATCCTGGAGAAGTTTTGCCACCCGGAAGCGGTTTGTATCGTAATATTTTGCAATCTCTGATTGTGTTTTTCCCTGGTTATAATATAAATCTGCCATTTCTGCCAGCATATTGCAGCGTTCCTGTTCTGTCAGATGTTCGATATCCATAATAAAAAAACCTCTTTTTGTACGTAATCTCTAATATACTAAAATTATTTTACATGATTTCCCTGCACATGGCAATGCAAAAAATCTGCATAACAAAAAGGCCTGTTGCCAGACAGACCTTTTTGTATAAGGGAAAATTATGGAATTATCGGTTTTATTTACACAAATGTACTGTTTTTATTTACGGTTTCTGTTGTAATTGATCAGGCAGCCAGCTTTTACGATCTTTTTCTCATCCTCTGTCATATCTGCGATATAAAGGGACAGTTCACGGATCTCGTCACCGATCACATAGGCTTTGATGTCTTTGAGATCGCCATCCAGAGCTTCCCGGATTCCAGGAACATAGATGTAGTCACCTACAGCAAAATCCGGTTCCCCGTTCATCTGGAACGGGATCATACCCCAGTTCATGACGTTGGAACGGTAACGTTTGGTTGCATACTCCTTTGTGATGTTGGCAAGTCCGCCGATGACTCTCTGGCAGGAAGCTGCCTGCTCTCTGGCAGATCCGTCACCTGGTTTTACTGCATAGATC
>CAVEKJ010000296.1:0-3026 GCA_963616205.1 Prevotella sp. | reverse complement strand
GATCTGTACGGGGAACCCTGCAGAGTGGAGTTCTTTCATTATTCCAGGCCTGAGAAACGTTTTTCTTCTATAGAAGCTCTGAAACAGCAGCTTCTGAAAGACGCAGAAAAGGGAAAGGCATATTTCCAGAGCCTCGAAAAGTAAAATTTTTGGGAAAAACTTTTCAAAAAAACAGTTTACAGGTCAGGAACCGTGTGCTATACTTGTCGAGGTGAAAAAAGCCAGTATTCAGAAGCCGGAGACTCCGACCACTTCTTAATACCCGGCGTTTAATTAAAAATTTAAGGAGGAAACAACAATGATTTCTAAAGAGAAGAAAGCAGCAATCATGAAAGAGTATGCAAGAACAGAGGGTGACACAGGTTCACCGGAGGTTCAGGTTGCAGTTCTTACAGCAAGAATCCAGGAGCTTACAGAGCACCTTAAAACACACCACAAAGATCATCATTCCAGAAGAGGTCTTCTGAAAATGGTAGGTCAGAGACGTGGCCTTCTTGCTTATCTTAAGAAAACAGACATCGAAAGATACCGTGCACTGATTGAGAAATTAGGTTTAAGAAAATAATTGCTACGGGAGGGGCGGATGATTCCATCCGCCCCATTTTAACATGTGTGACAAACACAGACGGAATTACCGCAGGAGTGATTTCCGAGACTACTGAAAAGCCCATTTCCGGTTGAGATTTTTTCCAAAGGAAGTGGTCTTTTCAGTTGTTTCGGGCTCCTGTCAAAATTCAATATATTATAGAAAAGGAGAACGAACATGTACAAAAGTTATTCCATGGAACTTGCAGGAAGAACACTGACTGTAGATATCGGACGTGTAGCGAAACAGGCCAACGGTGCTGCTCTTATGCACTACGGTGATACCACAGTCCTTGCAACTGCTACCGCATCCAAAGAGCCGAGAGAAGGAATCGATTTCTTCCCGTTAAGCGTTGAGTATGAGGAGAAGATGTATGCAGTAGGAAAGATCCCGGGAGGATTCAATAAGAGAGAGGGTAAGGCAAGCGAGCATGCCATCCTTACTTCCCGTGTTATCGACCGTCCGATGCGTCCGCTGTTTCCGAAGGACTACAGAAATGACGTAACACTGGTAGACATGGTTATGTCTGTTGACCCGGACTGCAACCCGGAGATCCCGGCTATGCTTGGTTCTTCCATCGCAACCTGTATTTCCGATATCCCGTTTGACGGCCCATGTGCAACTACACAGGTTGGTATGATCGACGGTGAGTTTATCATCAACCCGACACTGGCACAGAAGGCAGTTTCTGACCTTCAGCTTACTGTAGCTTCCACAAGAGAGAAAGTCATCATGATCGAGGCCGGAGCCAATGAGATTCCGGAAGACAAGATGATCGAGGCAATCTACAAGGCTCACGAAGTAAACCAGGAGATCATCAAATTCATCGACCAGATCGTAGCTGAGTGCGGAAAAGAGAAACATTCCTACGAGTCCTGTGCAGTACCGCAGGAGCTCTTCGATGAGATCAAGAAGATCGTTCCTCCGGAAGAGATGGAAGTTGCCGTATTCTCTGATGACAAACAGACACGAGAGAATAACATCAGCGAGATCACAGACAAGCTGAAAGAAGCTTTTGCAGATAACGAAGAGTGGCTTGCCGTTCTCGGTGAGGCTGTATATCAGTACCAGAAGAAGACTGTCCGCAAGATGATCCTCAAAGATCACAAACGTCCGGATGGCCGTGAGATCAGACAGATCCGTCCGCTGGCAGCAGAGACAGATATCATCCCGAGAGTTCACGGTTCTGCCATGTTCACAAGAGGACAGACACAGATATGTACCGTTACCACACTGGCTCCTCTTACAGAGGCACAGCGTCTTGACGGACTGGATGAGTTTGAGACATCCAAGAGATATATGCACCATTATAACTTCCCGTCCTACTCCGTAGGTGAGACAAAACCTTCCAGAGGACCGGGACGTCGTGAGATCGGACACGGAGCACTGGCTGAGAGAGCACTGGTACCGGTACTTCCTAGCGCTGAGGAGTTCCCGTATGCGATCCGTACTGTATCTGAGACATTTGAGTCCAACGGTTCCACATCCCAGGCAAGTATCTGTGCATCTACCATGTCACTGATGGCTGCCGGTGTACCGATCAAGAAACCGGTTGCAGGTATTTCCTGCGGACTTGTTACAGGCGAGACAGACGATGATTACATCGTTCTTACTGATATCCAGGGCCTTGAGGACTTCTTCGGAGATATGGACTTCAAGGTAGCCGGAACACATGACGGAATCACAGCGATCCAGATGGATATCAAGATCCATGGTCTTACAAGACCGATCGTTGAGGAAGCGATCCGCAGAACAAAAGAGGCAAGAGAGTACATCCTGACAGAAGTTATGGAGAAATGCATCGACAAGCCTCGTACAAGCGTTGGCGAGTTTGCTCCGAAGATCATCCAGATCCAGATCGACCCGCAGAAGATCGGTGATGTTGTAGGTCAGAGAGGAAAGACCATCAACACTATCATCGAGCGTACAGGCGTGAAGATCGATATCACAGACGACGGTGCGGTTTCCATCTGCGGAACAGACCAGAAGGGCATGGATGAGGCGAAGCGCATGATCGAGATCATCACTACCGATTTTGAGGCAGGACAGATCTTTACAGGACGCGTAGTCAGCATCAAAGAGTTTGGCGCATTCCTTGAGTTTGCACCGGGCAAGGAGGGAATGGTACACATTTCCAAGATCTCCAAACAGAGGATCAACCGTGTTGAGGATGTTCTCACACTTGGTGACAAGGTTAAGGTTATCTGCCTTGGCAAGGACAAGATGGGAAGAATCAGCTTCAGCATGAAGGATGTACCGGAACAGAATTAATATAGAATGCCACATAAGCCTGCTTCACTTTGAAGCAGGCTTTTTTCTTCCCTAAATTTCTCTTAATCTTCTCGGCATCCCCTCACAGTCCGCCCCCTCTAGATTTTGGAAAGCTTTTCGCAAAAATTGTAGAAATTCTCTCCCCCGACGCACCATTAAAGTTATCGTG
>CAVEKJ010000295.1:0-3046 GCA_963616205.1 Prevotella sp. | reverse complement strand
TTTTCCCTCCCGGTCTGTGCCAACGAACTCGGCGTTGTGGTAGTCTGCGGATTCGTAGACAAGCCCCCGGTAGGAAAAAGCATCCAGCACCTCCTTGTCGATGCCCCGGTGCCGAAGCAGGTAGCCGTAGACCCGGCGCATGTTCTCATGCTTTCGTGGAATCTCCAATGGTTTCTGGGGAAAAGGTTCTATCGGCTCCCGGACGGTACCGGCACCCATGGCGAGCATAAGCTGCACCGCTTCCGGATACTCCATGTTGTAGAACCGGCAGGCAAAGTCGATGGCGTCTCCGCCTACCTGTTCGTACTGGTGGAACCACAGATTGCCCCGGATGGTCACCTTCTGCCCGTGATCCAGCCACATATTCTCCGAGCCGGATCGTTTCACCTCTTCCCCGCATTGCCGTAGAAATGCCGCCAGATCTGTTTGTCTGGCCTGTTCCCGCTGCTGTTCCGTAAACGGTATATAGCCCATTTTACCTCCGAATCATTTCTTCAAGTCAGGGATAGAAATATTTGCATAATTTGTCCGAATAGAGTATCAAACCTTTTCTATCTGCTGTAATATCTTCAGGTGGGAGGTTCACTTCTGGTGTCATCGTGACAGGGAGCTGGTGTCACTGCATGGATAGACTTTCCCCTTGGCGGTGGATTTATTTCAAAGCAACTCCCCACCTCCCCGCTTTTCTGCATATACTTCACATATTTATGTGCAGAAAATTATGCTATTTCCATTGATTTTCTGCATATAAAGTGGTATACTTATATGCAGAAAGGATGAGAGCATATGCGGAAATTTGATTACTCTTTCTTAAACAACGGCTTACTTCCGGCATCTCTGGTAAATTTAACGTCCAGCATTGCCGCCTTAAGAACTATGGCGGGCGTCCGCAGAGAAGAACATCTGCGTATCTTTACAGAACTTGAGGCAATTGCGAAAATACAGTCTGTTAAGAGTTCCAACGCGATTGAAGGGATCATTACCAGCGATGCAAGAATTGCGGAAATCGTAAATCAAAACAGCGCACCACTGAACCACAGCGAGCGGGAAATTGCCGGGTATCGTGATGCTCTGAACGAGATTCATTTGAATTACGATTATATTGATTTCCGGGAATCGGATATTCTTCATCTTCATGAGATCATGATGTCTATGGCCGGATATGAGTTTGCCGGAAGATATAAAACCAGCGACAATTACATTCTGGAGGAAGATGCCCAGGGAAACCGGCGCATCCGGTTCCGTCCTACCCCTGCCGCAGAAACAAAACAGGCTATGGAGCAACTGGAGCTGGCCTATATGGCCGCGCGGAACGATGGAAACGTCAACCAGCTTCTTCTCATCCCCTGCGTCATTCTGGACTTTCTTTGTATCCACCCCTTCCGGGACGGCAACGGCAGGATGTCCAGGCTGCTTTCCCTGCTTCTGCTGTACAAAAGCGGTTACGACGTAGGGAAATATGTGTCCTTTGAAGAACAGATCAACTGCTATAAGGGATACTACTATGACGCCTTGCAGCAGTCCTCCTCCGGATGGGAAAACGGCCAGAACGATTATTTTCCATTTATGGAGAACTTCCTTTCTACACTTTATATGTGCTATAAAGAACTGGATAAGCGGTTTGCCGTAGTACACGGAAAGAAAGTCACCAAGAAAGCCCGGATTAAAGCGACCGTGCTGAACAGTTTGACGCCCCTGTCCAAAGCAGATATCTGTAAAATACTTCCGGATATCAGCCCGACTACGGTAGAAGCGGTTCTGGGAAATATGGTTCGTACCGGGAGCATTCGCAAAATCGGATCCAGCAGAGCGATTCGTTATATCAAAGCATAACCCAGTAAGCAGGCTGTAGGCATTCAATCCCGAATGCCCATAGCCTGCTTCTTCTCGTCGATCTGGCGGCGCTGCTTACGGTCAGGCTGTTGGTAATACCACTTGCGCACCTGCTCCAGCGAGGATTCCCGTATCCAGAGCGCGAATTTTCGTTTTCCCTCTGTATTCTCTGCCATATCAGTCAAAACACCTCCTGTTTTGGGTGCAGCCCACAGTCTGACCCACGCAAATTTGTTGCCGCACCAAAGACTTTCCGCTGTTCCGACCCACAGGTTGCCCCCACCCGCTCTCAACCGACCCACACTTTCTGAATCCGAAAACCTGTGGTGGGGCGGGCATTGCCCGCCCCTGTAGGCTTGCTGTGGGGCGTTTACGACCCACAGCCTTTCTCCTGCTTGTTTTTCGACCCACCGGCTTTATCGCTTCCGACGAAGGAAACCGGCCACGGCAGCACCAATCACCACCAGAGCGGCCAGTGCCGCGATCCACTTCTTTTTCAAAATCCTCACCTCCGAATATCAAAATATTCCCTCACTTGGTCACTCACTTTCGCTTCCCGCTGCTGCCGTCCAGCTTGGGGAACCGGCACTCCGTGAAGCTCAGGTCGTACTTTTTCACAGCCCTGTCCAGTACCTGAAACATCTCCCGTTCCAGATTCCGGACATCGTAGCGCACTGGATCAGGTAGATTCTCATAACAGATCCAATCCGGACTGAACGGCGTGTCCTTCACCAGAAGGTCATACCCCAGAGAGTATTTCCCATTGTCCCAGTACACCACCGCTTCCAGCCGCACAGCTCCCGCAGACAGAATTGCCGCAACACGAAAGTGATTGCTCCCCTCCAGCCGCTGCAGCATCCGCGCCAGATTTTTCGTGGAAAACCGCTGCTCGAACTGATAGCCTGTCCCCAGCTGCTTTTTCAGGCGTTTTTGCTTCGACACACAGATCCCCCCTAGCAAAACCGCAGTCCCTCACGCTCCATCCTGTGCTGTGCCAGATCCATGCTGTCGCTCACCGCCTGATTCAGCACAGCCGTGTCCAGTCCGCAATCCTCATAGCCTCTGTGGACAATATCATAGTACCCCGCGCTGGGGTTCCCGAAATCCATTCTGGGATCCATGATGTAGACCATGCCGGTGATGGTGCTGCCATCGTCCATCTATCAATCGAAGGGCATGAAAGACAGGGAGCTTCCATTGCCAGATGATCTTC
>CAVEKJ010000294.1:0-3054 GCA_963616205.1 Prevotella sp. | reverse complement strand
GGTGATTGTACTCAGAATAATCAGCCTAGCTGGAGGGTTGCTGACCTGGGCGGCGGCTGGAATCATGGTTCGAACGCGGGGGCCTTCTGTTGGAATCTGCATGGCGCGTCGGGTGATCGCGCTCGGTATGTCGGCGGCCGCTCGGTGTATCATAATAAGTAACTAGCCACAAAACGGACATTGTGGTATAATTTAGAGGTGGTAAGTAGATAGCTGTTGTGATGGCTCTCACCTGTGTAAAAACAAAGTTGCTAAACTAGGCAGCAACTGGAATAATGGTTCGAACACGGAGGCCTTCTATTGGAATCTGAATAACACGTCAGGTAATCGCAATCGGAATATCAGCAGCCGCTCAGTATTTGCACAAATTAAAATGGTGATCACACCCATCAGAGGTGTTTTCATATAGTCCAATCTGCTTACCCTGCCTCTTGGCAAAACATGAAAATGAACAAGGTCGTGTTGGTAGGAAATCGAAGGCTCGGCCCTGTGCATACACCAAAGAGAATCTATGAAAAGATACGGGAATTTGTTCCCTAAAGTTTGTTCTATCGAAAATCTCCAACAAGCCTATCAAAATGCAAAACGTGGTAAAGGATGGTATCAGGAAGTAAAGCTGATCAGCAAGAGACCCTTCTATTATCTGGCCGGTCTCAAGTGGATGCTTGAAAACCACAAGTTCAAGACGTCAGAATATCGGATGTTTACTCGACGTGAAGGACGAAAAGAACGGCAGATTTATAAGCTGCCGTTCTTTCCTGATCGAATCGTCCAGTGGGCAATCATCCAGGTGATAGAACCGCAGCTGCTGGCAAACTTTACAGCGGATACCTACTCAGCCATTCCCGGACGCGGAATTCATATGGCTTTGAAAAAGTTGAAGCACGCAATCAAGACCAATCCGGATGAGTTGAGATACTGTTTGAAAACGGATTGTAGGAAGTTCTATGCAAGCATAGATCACAACCTTCTGAAGGCCACTTATCGGAGAAAGTACAAAGATCCGGAGTTGCTGGAACTCATTGATGAGATCATCGATTCTGTGAGTACCTGTCCGGCTACGGATGAGAACATTCAATTTTATGAATCCTGTGGTGTCACCACCAAAGTAATCCACATGGGTCATGGGGATTTCCTGGACGGTGTCGGAATACCTATCGGAAATTACTTTTCACAGTATGATGGTAATTTCTTTTTGTCCGGGTTTGATCACTGGATCAAAGAAGTCCTCAGAGTAAAGCACTATTACCGGTACATGGATGACATGTGTATCTTTTCAGAGAGTAAAGAAAAGCTCCATCGGATCTTAGATCTGATGGGGCTTTATCTTCGGGAAAAATTGCATCTCCGGATTAAAAGGAACTATCAGATTTTCCCATCATTTGTGAGGGGTATTGATTTTGTCGGATATCGAATATTCCGATATTTCACACTACTCCGTAAATCTACGGTACTACAGATGAAACGAAGATTAATCGGTATTCAAAGAAAAATACACTCCGGTACTGAAATGACCTATTCGGAATGGTGCTCCATCAACTCTTACAAAGGATGGTTAATGTACTGTGACAGCTTCAGATTGTCAAAGAAGTACATCACACCACTTCAGGTGTATGCAGGTATTTACTATACAAACCATATCAAACGGAAAGGAAGGAAAGCAGCATGATCAATCACGGAACAGTTGAAAGTATTGAAAAGCCGGAAGAGATTGTAATTGATGACCATTCAGTGTGGGTGGTTTCTGACATTACAGAGACTGAGAAGACCATCGGGGATGGTGAGACCCAGAAGGGATATACTTACACTCTGATCCAGTATACCAAGGATGAGTATATCAGGGCGACGTCTGATGCTAATAAGGAACTGGAAGAACAGGTCCTTGAGACTCAGACAAGTCTTGCCGGTATTTATGAACAGATCCTGACGGCAGCGGCCGCAGAGTAAGGAGGTAATCATGACAGCATTTGAAAAGTCCATGGCGAAGGTTTATGCGAACCTCATCAAGTACGGAAAGAAGACCATCGATGAGGTACCGGAGAAGCTGCGGGATGAGGTAAAGCGTATTCTGGAGGTATGATGGCACTGAGGGATTTATATGCACTCATGCCATTTGCGCAGCTCTCAGATAATCTGACGGGCTGCGCGATCCTCGTTATGATCGGCATGAGTCTGATCAAGATCTCACCAATCAATATGGATCCGTGGGCGACATTTGGTAAGTGGATCCAGAAGGCCATCGGGGTAAAAGCCCTGTCTGACCGGATGGAAAAGAAGGATGCCATTGATGCTAGGACACGGATCCTGAGATTTGATGATGAGTGTATCAATCTAATGCGGCACAGCCGGGAGATGTTCGAAGCTGTGCTCATTGATTGTGACGAATATTTACACTATTGTGACGCTCATCCCGGATTTAAAAACTCCATCGCGGATGAGGCCATTGAGCACGTAAAGACTGTATACAGACGATGTAAGGAGGATAACGACTTCCTTGTAGTCAGAAAGGATTAACTATGTCAAATCAGACCTATGATATTTTGAAGTGGATCGCTCAGTATTTACTCCCGGCGGCCGGTACTCTGTATTTTGCTCTGGCTGGCATCTGGGGACTTCCTTATGGTGAGCAGGTGGTGGGTACCATCACGGCTGTTGACACCTTCCTTGGTGTGATCCTTGGTATCAGCTCCGCAACCTATAAGGAGAACAAATGAACACGGTGAACAAGGTCCTGAGCGTTGCCAACACCGAGGTTGGATATCTGGAAAAGGGAAGCAATGCGAACCTTGACAGCAAAACAACGAATGCCGGATCCGGCAATTATACGAAGTACTGGCGAGATCTCGATCAGGGGCTTCAGGGACAACCGTGGTGCAACTGTTTTGTTAACTGGTGCTTTGTGAAGGCCTACGGAGCCACAGCGGCGAAAAAGCTGCTGTGCTCCGACAAAGGATGGAGCTACTACACGCCAACATCGGCGGGATACTTTAAAGCTGCCGGGCAGTGGATCACGAAGGATCCAAAAGCCGGAGATGTCATTTATTTCAAAAACAC
>CAVEKJ010000293.1:0-3075 GCA_963616205.1 Prevotella sp. | reverse complement strand
CTGACAGGTTTTATAATTATGAAAAAAAGCGGAGAGCTTAAGTGTTCTCCGCTTTTTTTACTGCGTCTGTGATGGCCGAAAGGAGCACCTGGGAGGTGTATTTCCGGTCTCCCGCATACTGAATGTCCTCCAGGGACTGGCTGGAATAGATCTGGCTTGCAAGGGAATCCAGAACCGGCTCCATAAGAGGATAGGAGGCTTTTGTGGTTTCGCTTAGGTTTACCAGACGGATGGCTTTGATCTTGTCGGCGTTTACGGTGACTTCCACATCGAATGTGTTGTCATTGAGGGTGATGGAAGAGGTATATACGCCCGGCTTGTAGCGGGATTTTTCGCTGGCGGTCTGACTGGCATTTTTTCCGGGACCGAACATGAAAAACAGGATAACGGCCAGAACAACAGCCAGAGCCAGAAAGACGGCTGTGTAAATGATCTCTTTCATATGTAAGACAATGATCCTGGTTTTGGAACTCATGGCGCACGCCTCCCGAAGCTTTTTTATATAGTTTATTAGCAGGAGGGAGAATTTATGCCAGAACAGCAGTGCGAAGGCTGTTAGAGATAGCGTATGAAAATAAGAAAAAGTGGAAGCGGAGATTTTAAAATATGGAGAACGACCGTTCTATAGGAACAGGATTTGTGGTATGATAGGAGTACTTTAGACGGGATAGATACAGAGACAACCGGTTGAGCAGATAGTCAGGAGGAGAGGAATGTCACTACAATTTATCATAGGAAGTTCCGGAAGCGGAAAATCCTGTTATACATATCGAAATATCATAGAACAGGCCGGACAGCATCCGGAGAAGCTTTTTTATGTGATCGTGCCGGAGCAGTTTACCATGCAGACTCAGAAGACTCTGGTGGAGATGAGTCCGGGAAAGGGAATCCTGAACATTGATATCTTAAGCTTTGAGCGTCTGGCATACCGTGTTCTGGAGGAAGTAGGCGGAGACAGTCGCACCCTTCTGGAAGAAACCGGTAAGAGCATGGTGCTCCAGAAGATGGTCCAGCAGCATGGAAAGGAGCTCTCTTACCTTGGCGGCCAGATGCGTAAGGCCGGATACCTGGATGAAGTGAAGTCCATTTTGTCGGAGTTTATGCAGTACGATATCCGGGACAGTGAGATCCAGGAGATGATCGAAGACTCCGGTGACAGAGCACTGCTTCAGATGAAACTGAAAGATGTATCCATTCTTTATCAGGCATTTACCGGGTATCTGAAGGATCACTATATGACAGGGGAAGAGGTTATGGATGCACTGGAAAAAGCTCTTCCTTTTTCAGAAAAAATGAAAAACAGTGTGCTTCTGCTGGATGGATACACCGGTTTTACACCCATTCAGATGCGTGTAGTGGGAGAACTTCTTGCTGTCTGTGAGAAGGTAATGGTAACGGTGACCATGGATGCGGCTGAGAATCTGAGTACCAGAGGGAAACCTTATCAGCTTTTTTATATGAGCCGTCAGATGATCCACGGACTTTCGGAACTGACCAGGGAGATCGAGGAACCGGTTCTTTTGAAAGATGTAAGAAAATCCCGTTTTTCCCAGGCGCCGGCCCTTCATTTTCTGGAAAAAAATATCTTCCGCTACCGCAGAAATATATATCAGAAAAAGCAGGACGAGATCTGTATGTTTTCCGCAGGAAATCCCCAGAAGGAGATGGAAGAAACCGCCCGCCGGATCGCCAGGCTTGTCCGGGAAAAGGACTGCCGCTATGGTGAGATCGCTGTGATCACCGGAAATCTGGAAGAATATGGAAGCCTTGCGAAACAGGTATTTACCGCGGCCGGAATCCCTTACTTTATTGATGAGAAGCATACGGTGCTGATGAATCCTTTTGTGGAATATTTCCGGGCAGCTCTTGAGATGGCAGTGCAGGATTTTTCATATGAGAGTGTATTTCGGTATCTCCGGTGCGGAATGTCCTGCGTGACAAGGGAGGAAGCGGATCTTCTGGAGAATTATGTACTGGCACTTGGTATCCGGGGATTTAAGAAATGGGATGAAGTATGGGTACGTATTTACAGAGGGATGCCGCCGGAAAGTATCCAGAAACTCAATGAGATCCGGGAACGATTTGCAGATGAGACCAGGGAGCTGGCGTTGAGTTTTAAAGGCGGGAAGAAGACAGTGCGGGAATACTGTACCATTCTCTACGAATTTGCAGTGAAGAGCCAGGTACAGCAGAAATTGAAACAGCAGGAGCTGAAATTTAAGGCGCAGGGCGATAAAGCCATGGAGAAGGAATATGCCCAGATCTATGGGATCGTTATGGAACTTCTGGACAGTATGGTGGAGATCCTTGGTGAGGAGACAGTAAGCCGTCAGGATTTCCGGCAGCTTCTGGAAACCGGTCTTAACCAGGCCAAGGTGGCATTGATCCCACCAAGTATGGATCAGGTACTTGTGGGTGATATGGAGCGAACCAGACTGAAAGATATCCGTGCACTGTTCTTTGTGGGAGTAAACGAAGGCAATATCCCGAAGAATACTTCCGGGGGAGGGATGCTTACAGAAATCGACCGGGAGTTTTTCAAAGAGCAGGGGATCCAGCTGGCACCGGGTCCTAAGGAACTGATGAACATGCAGCGCTTTTATCTGTATCTGAACATGACAAAACCCAGAGAACTGCTCTGTCTTTCTTTCTGTCAGTCGGACAGTCAGGGAAAGGCTTTAAGTCCTGCGTTTCTTGTCAGCAATATCCGTGAGATGTTTCCGGAAATGGAGATCCGGCAGTGTGGCGAAGGACAGGATCCGATGGAACTTCTGGAGCTTCCGGGGATCAGTCTGGATTATTTTCTGCGGGGGCTTGCAGGTGAAGACTATCGGGATAATGTGGTATTTCAGGAACTGTACAACTGGTATCTTCAGAGTCCGCAATATCGGACACTGGTAAAAAGGCTCACAGAGGTATCTTTTTCAGAACGTCCATCGGATATGATCGGAAAAACTGTGGCGAAGATCCTGTATGGAGAAGTTTCGCCATACAGCGCTACCCGTCTGGAACGATTTGCGGCCTGTGCATTTGCGCATTTTCTGCAGTATGGACTGAAGGTAACAGAACGGGCGG
>CAVEKJ010000292.1:0-3095 GCA_963616205.1 Prevotella sp. | reverse complement strand
CCCTTTTTTTTTTTTTTTTTAGGGGATTTTCCACGTACAATGCAAAATCCATTGCAGCTGGTTCCGCATTCTTTTGCAACATGGGAGTTCCATTTCCGGTTTGGATATTTCGCCATGTAAGCAGCTCCATGTAATAACAGGTTTCTCAATTCAATTTTCTTTAAAAGACGCATCTGTGTGCAAGAGATTTTTGAATCTTCTCCATCTTCATCCAAATCCCCTGATGCATCTACTATGTAATGCACGGAATTTTTCCAATTCGGATAATAGCAGAGACAATCCAGTGGGTTTTCTGCACAATGAAATCCATTTTGTCTACAGTTTGCTTTTTCCGTTTCATTCATGCCATGCTCCTGAAACTGAAAGCCCCGGCATTTTAAATCCTTTTGAAATCCTTTATATGCGATCATATCCTTCTCCTTTAACTCTCTTTCGGCTGCATCATGTCAAACAAGGACATCTGCCCGGAATCTTTTTTCCTGCTGATATGTTTTTCTTCCTGTTTCTCTGCTTCTTTGGGATACATTGCAGATTCTTTCTTTGTCCCCGAGTTTTTTGGTATTGTTTTCGTTCTCTTATTTACCGAATCCCATTCCTTTTGAATCTTTTTCTTTTCTTCCTCCTCTTTTTCTGCGATTTCTTTTTCATCATCGTTCGCATAATATTCAAGCACCCAAGGAAAAACCTGGGCACCGGAGAGTGCCAGGCCCGTATTGGCTCGAATGCTATTCTCTCCCTTCTTTTTTGCTCCCTCCAGTGCAATGTTATAGGCTTTTTGCATCACATAATCCAAACATCTCTGAAGCATCTTATGTTTTTTTAACACCTGTGCTTCTAAAGCCGAATCCGTTTTGGCAAGATTTACGAGATACTGCCCTATGATGTCTGCAAAGCCTGTATCCTTTAAAATAAACATTTCTGTACGCAGTTTTTCAGACGCATTCGCAAACTTTCTTTCCCCCATCGGGATCTCAACCAGACGGTAGCGGCTGCCCTGAATAAATTCCTCTGTCTGTTTTTTGGAAACTGCATGTGCTTTGGCAAGTTCCCGCACACCATCCATATTCCCACTCTGGCGGTAATGCAATGCTACTGTGTTTAATTCTTCAGCAGTTTTTATGATCTCATTTAACATAATCGGTCCCTTCTTTCCTGATAAAAACATGAGGCAGAAGAAAAAATCTCCTGCCCCTGCCTGTCTTTTTATGCCGCATTCATTTCCTGTTCCCGTTCAGCCGCTTCCATTTCTTTTTCTACTTCCAATGCAATCTTGCGTCTCTCTGCATCATCAGAATCCAAAAGGCTGATCATTTCCAGTACAACACGGCGAACCCATTCATTTTCCTCCCATCCTGCACTGATCTGACGGGCTTTTTCTGTCAGTTCCTTCCAGTCAGCATCTTCCAGATCCCTGCCACGATATTCCTTATAGAAAGAATAAATTTCTTTCATGGCTTTCGGTGCCTGAATCTTTGCCGCTTCATCCAAATTGGAAAGGAGCCCCATCAGCATGGGATGGTTTTTATATTTTTCAATCAAAGGACGGATACCGGTCTGAATTTTACCCGTATAAAGTCCCAAAAAATCATTAAATATTCCTGCAATCAATTTCTGATCTGTCATTCGTTTCCTTCCTTTCTGTTAATTTTCTTACTCTGCGCCTGACCGTAGATGGAAAACACTGAAATGCTTCCGATACTGCATCCTGGCTGTACCCCTGATCAAGAAGAGCCTTCATAGCCGCTGCCTGTTCTGTTTCCTTGAGCTTTCTTATGGACGGTTTCCGAACTTTCTTTTTCAGGATTTTCCGGCAAAGCGGATGATCTGGTCCGTATTCGTACATTGTGCTGGCTTCCGCTGCATTCAAATCGCACAGAATTGCGATCAGCAGGCAGTAATATCCCTTATATTCGTCGTCTTTCATGCCGCACCACCTTTATTGCCTGGTTTTTAAATGTACATCTTTACTCTAATCTGCTTTAAGTTCTTTTTGATCAAGACCATTTTCGAGCAGATATCTTTCCGTACCTTCTGGATCGAGCTGTGCAAGTCGTGCAAGATTAAACTCTGCGACATAATAGCTGCCATAATTGATTTTCCTCTTACCTACAACTTTTCCGAGTTTATACTTCTCAATAAACGCAACCTTTGCTTTTGCTCCGCAATCCGAGATTATTGCCTGCCCCGGTCTTAGGAATCCCATAACTCCAATTGTAAGATCTCCGAATAATTCCAGTTTTTCCTCACATTCTTCTTGCTTTTGCCATAATCCGACATACAGGGATCCGTCGTAGTACATATTCACTCTGACATATAATTCCTCATGTCCACATTCCCAGTCATATCCCAATGGTTTTTCATCTTTTCGAATGCATATATCCTGTCCCATATTCTGCCTCCTTTTTTGATTTTTCTGTTCATCTTTTATGGATTATTTTACATTTCCTCCTTTCCTGCTTTTTTGTACACCTCACATTTCGTTTTTGGACAACAAAAAAAGACACCAAAAATCTTCTTTTGATTTTTGATGTCTTCCTATTGATAAAAGGCCTTCGCCTAAATGTTGCTCCCGGCACAGCATATCCGGAACAAAAAACTTTACTGCGTGGCAAACCATGCATAAAAAATAATCCATTTATATGGTAACACAACATATTGTATTCGTCAATAAAATACAGTGCTTAGAATACTATATCTTGCTATTTTATCATTTTTCAAGTACGCTTACCATTTTTACTTCTCTGTCATTTCTACGTCCATCAGGAAAATTTCCAAGGAGTCCTATATTGGAATATACTATGAAAAATAAGATCCCATAAACGCACAAGGACGCTCTGCCGAGGATATGCAGAGCGTCACTCTCTTATGGGCTAAGATTTGTGCAAATTATAATAATACGTCCTAAAAAGGAAGGAGGCCGATACTTTCGTACCGGCATATGAAAAAGAAAAATATCTAAAAATGAGATACCTTAATTAGCATCTGCAATTATTAATATACCGTATATTTATGACGATATTATGATGTATTTTTTAAAGTTTTGTAAAAGATGCATTCTTTCTTTATCGCTATTACCCAAAGTTTCTTTTATATAC
>CAVEKJ010000291.1:0-3131 GCA_963616205.1 Prevotella sp. | reverse complement strand
AAGGTGGATAAGACGAGGGATGATCAGTCCGCACAGGCTGGCAAGTGCTGTTGTGCAGAGGAAATAGATCATGGATGCGGCAGTGATCTTACCTGTAGTACGCGCGTTTCCGATGGAACAGATTCCGATGACAATGGAGCAGAAGACCATCGGAAAGATCATCATGTTCAGCGCATTCATGTAGATACTTCCGATCAGGCTGGTTACAGTGAGGACAGGTTCAAACCGTCCTGCCAGGAAAAGTCCTGTGAGGATACCCAGGATCAGTCCTGTGAAGATCGCACCGGTGATATGCTTCCGGTACCAGGAATAAAAAGATTTCATTTACGTGTTCCCTCCTAAAATATGTGTGGTATGTATAATATAGGAAAATACATGAAAAAAATTATACCATGTGGGAAATGAAGCGTCAACAAAACAGGGCTAAATCTGCCGGTTTATGCGTATTTTGATGGAAAAGGGTTGTTTTTGGATTTCTGTTTGACAAATACACCATAAGTAGTTAAAATTAAAGGCAGTGTGTGAAAGCATTAAAGTATTAATACTGAGTAATTTGTCAGGAGGAATAAAAAATGGCTGCACCTTATAACCATAGAGCCATCGAAGCGAAATGGCGCACAAACTGGGAGAAAAAGCCGGTAAATGTCAACGACGGCAAGAAACCGAAATATTACTGTCTGGATATGTTCCCGTATCCGTCCGGAAACGGTCTTCACGTAGGCCACTGGAGAGGTTATGTAATCTCTGATGTATGGAGCCGTTACAAAATGCTTCAGGGTTATTACCTGATCCATCCGATGGGATGGGATGCTTTTGGACTTCCGGCTGAGAACTATGCCATCAAGATGGGTGTTCATCCGGCAGTATCCACAGCAGCAAACATCAAGAACATCAAACGTCAGATCAATGATATCGCAGCAATCTATGACTGGGATATGGAAGTAAATACAACAGACCCTGATTTCTATAAATGGACACAGTGGATCTTTGTAAAAATGTTCAAAGAAGGCCTCGCATATGAGAAGGAGTTCCCGATCAACTGGTGTCCTTCCTGTAAGACAGGTCTTGCAAACGAAGAGGTTGTAAACGGATGCTGTGAGCGTTGCGGTACCCCGGTTACCAAGAAGAACCTTCGTCAGTGGATGCTCCGCATCACAAAATATGCAGACAGACTTTTAAATGACCTGGACAAACTGGACTGGCCGGAGAAAGTTAAGAAGATGCAGACAGACTGGATCGGTAAATCCTACGGTGCAGAGGTAGATTTCCCGGTTGAAGGAAGAGATGAGAAGATCACTGTCTACACAACAAGACCGGATACTCTTCACGGAGCAACCTTTATGGTACTTGCACCGGAGCATGCTCTTGCGAAATCCCTTGCTACAGACGAGACAAGAGAAGCGGTAGAGAAATATATCTTTGATGCTTCCATGAAGTCCAATGTAGACCGTCTTCAGGATAAAGAGAAAACAGGTGTATTCACAGGTACTTATGCGATCAATCCGTTGAACGGAGAGAAACTTCCAATCTGGCTTTCCGATTATGTACTTGCAGATTACGGTACAGGTGCCATCATGTGTGTACCTGCTCATGACGACCGTGACTTTGAGTTCGCTAAGAAATTTGATATTCCGATTATCCAGGTTATCGCAAAAGATGGCAAAGAGATCGAGAATATGACAGAGGCTTATACAGAGGCTTCCGGAACTATGATCAATTCCGGTGAGTGGAACGGTATGGAATCTTCTGTACTTAAAAAAGAAGCTCCGCATATCATCGAGAAGATGGGTATCGGACGTAAGACTGTCAACTACAAACTGAGAGACTGGGTATTCTCCCGTCAGCGTTACTGGGGCGAGCCGATCCCGATCGTACATTGCCCGAAATGTGGTGCTGTACCGGTACCGGAGGATCAGCTTCCATTAAGACTTCCGGAAGTAGAGAGCTATCAGCCGACAGGAACCGGAGAATCACCGCTTGCAGCGATCGATGAGTGGGTAAATACCACATGCCCATGCTGTGGTGCACCTGCAAAACGTGAGACAAACACCATGCCTCAGTGGGCAGGATCTTCCTGGTATTTCCTCCGTTATGTAGATAATAAGAACAACAACGAACTGGTTTCCAAAGAGAAAGCAGACAAATATCTGCCGGTAGATATGTATATCGGTGGTGTAGAGCATGCGGTTCTTCACCTTCTGTACTCCAGATTCTACACCAAGTTCCTGTATGATATCGGAGCAATCGATTTCGATGAGCCGTTTGTCAAACTGTTCAACCAGGGTATGATCACAGGTAAGAACGGAATCAAGATGAGTAAATCCAAAGGAAATGTTATTTCACCGGATGATCTTGTAAATGATTACGGATGCGATTCCCTGCGTATGTATGAGCTGTTCGTAGGACCACCGGAACTGGATGCAGAGTGGGATGACAGAGGTATCGACGGCGTATCCAGATTCCTGAAACGTTTCTGGACACTGGCTCTTGACAGTATTGAGAAAGATATCCCGGCTACCAAGGAGATGGAGAAGACCCGTCATAAGATGGTATACGACATCACCAGCAGACTTGAGGCATTCAGCCTGAATACCGTAGTATCCGGATTCATGGAATACACAAACAAACTCATTGCTATCGCAAAACAGAACGGCGGAGCTGTTGATAAAGAAACCATCGAGACAGCTACCATCCTTCTTGCACCGTTTGTTCCTCATATTGCTGAGGAGATCTGGGAGAGACTTGGACATGATGATTCCATCTTCCACGCACAGTGGCCGGCTCACGATGAGGAGCTGATGAAAGATGATGAGATCGAGGTTCCAGTTCAGATCAACGGCAAGACCAAGGCTGTTATCAGCATTCCGGCTGAGATCTCCAAAGAGGATGCTATCGCAGAAGGCAAAAAAGCCATCGCAGACAAGATCACAGGCGATATCATCAAAGAGATCTATGTACCGAAGAAGATCATCAACATTGTAGTGAAGAAATAATAAAATACCAAGTCTGGGAAGAGTTTTATTCTTCTGAAGACAGAGAGCACCCGGAGCAGGGTTGGAAACAGGATTTCCGACTGTGCGCGGGTGCTTTTTTATTTTTAGGCAAATGGGAAAATCTGCCTAGTTTTCGGT
>CAVEKJ010000290.1:0-3133 GCA_963616205.1 Prevotella sp. | reverse complement strand
GTATAATCTTCAATGGAAATTCCATCCAGAATATAGGTTCCTTCATCTGCAGTATCCAGGCAGCCGATGATATTCATCATGGTGGATTTTCCGCTTCCGGAAGGGCCGATGATACTGACAAATTCTCCTTCCCGGATCACCATATTGGCATGATCCAGGGCATGGACCGTATCTCCGCCGATGCAGTAGGTTTTGCATACATCTTTTAATGTTATCATTCCGTCCATTGTTTCACCGCCTTACATATTCGGAGGCGTACCACCGCCGTTGCCGCCGCCGTTTCCGTCACCACCGGGGCCACCACCATTTCCTCCTGGGCCGCCGCCATTTCCGGAATCAGAATTACCTCCCGGGCCGCCGCCCATATCGCCCATGTCTCCTGGCATGCCGCCATCATTGCTGTTTCCGCTGTCAGAGCTTCCTACTTTGTTATAGTATACCGTATCTCCTTCAGAAAGCCCTTTCGTGATCTCCACGGTAGTTCCATCAGAAAGACCGGTTGTTACTTCTGTCTCACCGGAAAGATTTCCATCTTCATCTTCTTTGGTGTAGACAAAAACCTTATCTCCTTTTTCCTGCAGTGCATTGACCGGAATGGTAATTACATTTTCACGGTTTTCAATGGTAATGGTGGCAGAAGCATTCATTCCCTGTTTCATGTCTTCATCTTTCGGCACGGAAATGGATACCGTATATTTTGCCACACCGCCGTTGACAGATGCAGTGTTTCCGATCTCTGTAACTTCACCGGTAAATTCTTCATCTTCAATGGCATCAAAAGTAACCACTGCTTCCTGGCCGATTTCCACAGAATTGATATCCAGCTCATCTACGCTGACATCCAGCGTCATAGTGTCATCCGGAGAGATGGTGAAAAGTGCAACATCTGTGCTGTATTCCGATGCGGAAAGTTCTGTACCGGATGTTGATGTGGAAGAAGTTGTCTCCTGGGTATCCGTTGATGTACTGCTGGCAGTTGCTCCTGATGCACCGTTTGCAGAAACCCCGGCGCTGTTTCCCGCTGCATTATTTCCAGACTGGCTGTCATTTCCACCCTGTGTGGAAGATCCACCTGCGGTATTATTTTCGCCGGTACTGTCTGTACCATTGCCGGTTGCGCCATTTTCAGCAGAACCCTTTTGATCCGAAGAACCGGAATCTGTGCCATTCTGACCGGAATCATTTCCTGTCTGGCCATCTGTGATCTGGTCTGTATCATCACCGGTGCTGTTTTTATCATCGGATGTGTCTGTTTTTTCTTCTTTATCCGGATCCTCTTTGTTTATATCTTCTGCCAGTGTAGCAGTTTCCGGAAATGTGATCTGAAAAGTCATGGCTTTTCCATCCTCAGAAACGCTGATACCCGATACCGTTCCCAGGGCGATTCCGGAAATGCTACCCGCCTGGAAAACATATCCATCTCCTGCAGTAAGAGAGACTTCTGCCTGATAGACTGTTTTTTCCTGGAAAGTACCATCCCCTGGGTTCCAGGATACGGTTCCAGCATAACTTCCGTCAGCAGCATTTACAGACGTAACCGGTGTCTGTCCAGTTGCCGGTGCCGTAAGCACAAGGGAAGATGCCGTGCTGGTTCCCTCTGTGGCAATGGAAAACTGCAAAGTGGCAGATGTATCTGTTGTGTCTGAAGAATCATCCACTCCATCCGGATCTTCTGCATCAAATGCGGTATCTGTCTGAAGACTGACGCTTTCTGTGCCATCTTCTGTTTCCTGGCTGTTCATATCCACATTCTCCAAAGAAACAACTTCCCCTGTATCACTGCATTTCACTACACCAATATCAGATCCGGTCTGTGTCATATTCACTCCTGCGCCTGTAGTACTGTTTAGTGAGATCAGCTCCATGGTATTTCCTGCAGTTGTATTATTTTCAGCTCTTACATATGACATCTGCGAAACCGTCTTCCCGGTTCCGGAACCGCCGGAAGAACTGTTTCCTGAAGAATTTCCGCTGCTGCTATCTGTTGATGTACTGCTTCCTGCAGAAACATTCACACTCTGGACTGTTCCGGAAATTTCCGCTTTGATCTCCGGATCTGCTTTCAGCTGGATCAGTTTTTTCAGAGTTGCTGCCCTGGCTTCTCTTTTTGCAAGAAGCTCCTGATACTGCGTCTCATTGGCACTTCCTTTCAGAGTAAGCAGCGTTGTCCCCTCAGAAACACTTGCATTTTCCGAAACATTCACTGCGGAAACCGTGCCGGAAGTGCCTGTGATCTCCAGCGGTTCGTGAATGGTAAGTTCGCCACTTCCAAGCTCCTGTCCGCTGCTGTCTGTAACCGTGACGGTATCTCCATCTGTTGTTCCGTTATCAGTAAGTGTAACAACAGCAGTCTTTCCACTGACAGAATCCACAGTTCCCGTCACCTGTGTGCCGGAAGACAATGTTACCGTCACAGAATCTCCAGCGGATACACCGGTCACTCCGCTGAGAGAAACTGCCATTTTCCCATCCAGAGAAAGCACCATCAGCGCCCCGTCACTGACCATGGTATCTGAAATATCAGCTCCTGCGGATACGTTGATCTTTTTTACCCGGCCACTGACCGAAGATTCGATCACATTTGCATCATCACTGTCCTGATATTCTTTGATACTTTTATCCAGCTGGGAGATTTCCTCCTGTACCTGCTCCATTGCTTCCAGGATCGAGCTCTCATCTACAACAGCGAGGACATCACCCTCTTTTACTTCGTCTCCGCTTTCCACTTTCACTTCGCTGATCTCAAGTCCGGAAGGAGCTTTCTGATCTTCGGCATCTGCAAGCTCCAGATTACCGGTTCCAACAATCGTTTTGGAAAGATTTCCTTTTTTTGCTTCAGCAGACTGGGCTGCCGCAGTCTCTTTCTGTACCGGCTTCGTATGCGCCACTTTAAAATATCCCACGGTACCCGCACCCGCCACGCAGACAACTGCCAGCGGGATGATCACCATAAGTTTTTTGCGCCGTCGTTTCATTCCTTTAACCTCCAAATATGTCATGTAAGATCTCTCTGTTTTAAAAATATCTTAAAGGAAAAATGTGTAAACTCTTTGTGTGATCTGTGAAAACCTGGTGAAAAAAGTAGAGTATTTTTTATAATTAATTCAAAATATTTTTCTATAATTATCTGTAT
>CAVEKJ010000289.1:0-3159 GCA_963616205.1 Prevotella sp. | reverse complement strand
TCTGCTGCTCGGCAATATTTGGGGGCAACATCAGGTCTGTTTCAAAGAAATCCGGTAAACGCTCCATAGCAAGTACCTTTTGCAATCAGCTTTTATCTGCGATAATAGTCTCACACTATACACAGTCAAAAAAGTTCAGCACTTAACTTTTTTGACCAGCGTCAGGAGGTCAGACTATGAACACTCAAACCAGTTTAGTTGCAGAACAGATCCGCCTACAGCAGTGGGCCGACCAGATCAGGGACTGCCAGAATCGTCCCTCTGATATGAAAGTTGATGCCTGGTGCCGGGAACACGGCATAACAAAGGCAAATTATTACTATCGCCTGCGCCGAGTCCGGGAGGCCTGTCTGGAGCTTTGTGATCCGTCCCCTTCCTTCGTGGAACTCACAGCACCTGCAGAAAGTATACCGGCTAAAGTTTCCCAGACACATTCCCTTGTGGCTGCAGCACTTCATACAGAAAGCGGAATCACCATAGATATCTATAATGACGCATCAACGGAGCTTCTCAGAAACCTGATAGGAGCAGCCAGCCATGCTTAATGATGCTTCCGGATTTCAGAAAATATATCTTGCCACCGGTTACACAGATTTGCGCAGAGGCATGGAAGGGCTGGCAAACATCATACGCTTCCGTTTTCATCTGGATCCCTATGACAGAAATACGCTGTTTCTGTTCTGTGGCAAGCGAACAGACCGTATCAAGGGACTCCTGTGGGAGGGAGATGGATTCCTGTTATTATACAAACGGCTGGACACTGGAGCTTTTAACTGGCCGAGAAACAGCGAAGAAGCACTGTCGATCACACCGGATCAGTACGCAATGCTCATGCAGGGACTGGGGATCGTTGCCAGACATCCTATAGCGCAGACAGAGGATCCGAAGAAACTTTTTTGAGTTTTGTGCATTTCGTAGAAATTTTTTGTGGACAGTTTTATCCCTATGGATTTACTGTCTGCTGTTTATCCACAATGTTTCTGTCCTGCCTGCTATACTGCAGGGAAGGCAGGACGATTGTGGACAACAGTACTGAAAATCTGAAAGGAAGCAGTGAACTCTCGGGTTTTCAGTACTGTTATCCACCGTCATAATGCCGAAAGGAAAACAGCCGCCGGCTGGCGGAAATGTACCGTATCTGCTATAATGGACCCAGTAAGAAAAGGAGTCCCACTATGGCAGTCAGATACACAGAAGAACAACTGAATACCGTTGACAAGTCCCTTCTGATCCAGATGTTTCTGAACCAGCAGGAGCAGCTGGAGACCCTGACCGCCGAGGTCCGTTCCCTCAATGAAAAGATGAAGCTTATGATGGAGCAGATGGTTCTGGCAAACAGAAACCGCTTTGGACGTTCTTCCGAAAAGATGACGGATGCCAGCCAGATCAGCTTCATGGAAGTGGATGGAACCATCGTTTTCTTCAATGAGGCAGAGGCCGTCTGTAACCCGGATGCCCCGGAACCGGAACAACTGGATGTCCCCACTTCCCGCCCGGTAAAGAAAAAAGGCAAAAAGGAACAGGATATGTCAGGTCTTCCCATAGAACGGGTCGACCATTACATGACAGAGGAAGAACTCACTGCAGAGTTTGGCAAAAACGGCTGGAAACAGCTTCCGGATGCCATATCCCGGAGATATCGTTTCGTTCCTGCAAAAGTGGAAGTAGAGGAACATCACATCGGTGTCTATGCTGACAAAAAGGATGGACACATGGTAAAGGCAAAACATCCCAGAGGGCTGCTCCATGGAAGTACCGTTTCCCCAACACTTGCGGCAGCCATTATAAACGGCAAATATGTCAATGCCATTCCGCTGTACCGCCTGGAACAGGAATTCAGGCGCTATGGATTAGCCATCACCAGACAGAACATGGCAAACTGGATGATCCGTCTCGGAGAGGAATACCTTACTGTTCTCTATGACTATCTCCACCGGAAACTGTATGATTACCATGTCATCCAGGCAGATGAGACACCGGTGCTCGTAAACCATGACGGCCGTCCGGCAGGATCCAAAAGTTATATGTGGGTCTACCGTTCCGGATATATGTATCCGGACAAACAGATCGTCCTGTATGAGTACCAGCGGACCAGAAATGCTTCCCATCCCCGGGAATTCCTGAAGGACTTTTCCGGAATCTGTGTCACGGATGGCTATCAGGTCTACCACACTCTGGAAAAGGAGAAGGAAGACCTGACGATCGCCGGCTGCTGGGTGCACGGACGCAGGAAGTTCGAGGAGGTTCTTGCCACCATACCGGCCGAAGGTAAAAAGGAATCTGTTGCATATCTGGTTATGAAGCAGATCCAGGCAATCTACCGGGAAGAGGGGAAACTGAAAGATCTCCCTTCCGAGGAAAGACTTGCGCAGCGTCAGGTGGTCATCCGGCCACTGGTAGATGCTTTGTTTGCGTACCTGAAACAGAAAAAAGAACAGATCGTGGTAAAAGGGAAGCTGCAAGCAGCCTTTACCTACCTTCTGAATCAGGAAAAATATCTCCGGGTATTCCTGAATGATGGAGATGTTCCGATGGATAATAATGCTTCGGAACGAGCCATCCGTGGCTTCTGCATCGGAAAGAAGAACTGGGAAGTCATTGATACCATAAACGGAGCAAAGACATCCGCTGTGATCTACAGTATCGCAGAGACTGCAAAGGCCAACAACCTGAAGCCTTACGAATACTTTGAGCATTTGCTGACTGTGATTCCGGAACACATGGAAGACACAGACCGCAGCTTTTTGGAAGAACTGCTCCCCTGGTCACCAGCACTGCCGGAAAACATTCGAAAATAAAATTTACAGCAGGCCGCGAAAGCGGTTTAAGCTTGTCAAGGTACTTGCTATGGAGCGTTTACAAATTAACAGCTGCTAAAAATGCAGTTGTATTATGGGATCGAGATGAACTTATAAAACTGATTGCACAGGCAAATCAATTTGGAAAGAAACAACATACATATAATGAAAGTAACAACTATAAAGAGAGTAACGAGACAGTAAATGATTTATTTGCTGGATGCGATACGTTAGAAAAAGGTAAAGAGCGTTACAGAAGTTTAATGAAGATTTATCATCCTGATGAGCAAGGGAACGAAAATATGACAAAAGAAATTAATAGACAGTATGATGAATTTAAAATGAATGTAAAAGGTTAGGT
>CAVEKJ010000288.1:0-3159 GCA_963616205.1 Prevotella sp. | reverse complement strand
GAATATAATAGTTGAAAAAGCAACTGCGATAAAGAAAGATCCTGCAAGTGGATATGAAAAATTGGAACTGCCTAAGGATTCAACTCAGCTGAGATTTCTGTTCGAACAAATGCCCAAAGATGTAATCCGTTCAGAACTGATCAAGGAACAGCATGGTTTATGCGCTTATTGTATGAGAAGTATAACCGGACAGCAGAATGATACAAAAATAGAGCATTATAAAGCCTTATCAATGGATAAGGAAAGAGCGTTAGACTATCAAAATTTTCTTGGTGTTTGTTATGGAGGGGAACATGATTCCCCAGAACAGAATAAGCAGTGTCTATGCTGTGACGCCTCAAGAGGAGACAAAGAATTAACGATTAGCCCATGGAATCAACGGCAAATGCAGGCAATTGGGTACTACAAAAACGGTGAGATATATGTGCGGCCAAATGTCGGTTTAGGCAGTGAATTGCAAAATGCTATGCAGGCGGATATTGACGATGTATTACATCTAAATGGCGAAAAAGATTCTGATGGAAGAATAAAATGGGATACAAGATCCAAATTAGTAGCAGGCAGAAGATGCATCTGTGACAGTGTTCATTCACAGTTTGAGAGATGGAGCAAAAAGGGCTTTTTGACAGCGGATTATCTGCAGGAGAAAATTGAAAAGTTAGAATCACAGCTGAAAGATGACAATGTAGCAGTTGAATACATAGGGGTACGCCTGTATTTGTATAAACGTAAAAAAGAAAAATTAAAAAGACAAAATAACAGTTAAATTTAAGAAGCAAATTATTGTTTCTGTATTTTATTGATCTTTTGTGGTGAAAAACGTTTGTATAGTAGCCAAGAACTCGTTAATCCTCAATAATCAGTACCTGTTCATCTTACCACGTTTCTGAGATAATTACTCCTAACATTTCTAACCATAAATTCGTGCAATTCGCTCGATTTGCGCGATTCGTGTTACTTTATCCAGGAGGATCATCTCATGAACGCAAGACAAAAACTTCATCAAATCCATCTTCAGGAATGGACCGTCAGATTTGCTAATCAGAAAGCCAGCGGCCTTACTGTCCGGCAATGGTGCGAACAGAACAATCTTTCTTTTCACACCTATAACTACTGGAAACATCTCCTTAAGGAAGAAGTTGTTGACCAGGCTCTTCCGGATATCGTTCCGCTATCTGTTCCTGTTCTCTCAGGCTCTGATTCTTCGTTAGAAACAGCAGCACCTGAAATTCGTGCGAATCGCGCGATTCGCTCAAATGACTCTAATATAAACCTGCAGATAAACGGCGTTTCTATCGGAATAGATTCCTCTGTTTCCGAAGAGTTTCTCACCAAACTCATCAGGGCGGTGTGCCATGCTTAAAGATGCTGACCACAGTTACTTTGCCGGTGTCTATATCGTCTGCGGATACACGGACCTCCGCTTCGGGATCGATTCCCTGGCAGCCATTATTGAACGCAGGTTTCATATGCATCTGTTTGTGCCTAACACCCTGTTCCTTTTCTGTGGAAGGTCTTCCACCAGGATCAAAGGGCTTCTCTGGGAAGGCGATGGCTTTCTACTCCTTTACAAACGCGTGGAATCCGGTCATTTCACATGGCCGCGTTCTTCCAGCGAGCTCAGATCTCTATCTGCGGAACAGTTCCACTGGCTGATGCAGGGCTTTGCCATTGACCCCGTTATCCACGATATCACACCCGGCACTTCCGCCTGATACTGATATCTTTGTGCAAAACAGAGAACTTTTTTCCTGTTCTCATCCATGTTTTCCATGTGCTGTGCACAGCTTCCAGACGCCTTTTAATCATGTTTAAAAGGCGTCTAAAGCTCTGGACAGCACTTTTTCTTTTTCATCTCATTCAATCTTTAGTCTTTTCATGTCTTTCTTTTCCAGCCTTTCATCCATAGTCATTTTTACCTTTCTGACATTTTTATAAAGTATCCTTCTTTCCACCGGTTCTGATATAATGTTTCTATCAATGTAGGAGGTACCGGACATGATCCAGTTATCAGATGAACAGTTAAATAATCTCGGCAAAGAAGCACTTGTTGTTATCGTATCCGCTCTACAGGATCAACTCCTTGCCCTGCAGTCACAGCTGGATCATGCCAATGCTCAGCTCTCCGATAATAACCGGCAGATCGAACTTCTCACAGAACAGATCCGTATCATGAACCAGCGGTTCTTTGGCCGTAAATCTGAAGCTGCTGTTTCTGATATCAATGGCCAAATATCCCTGTTCGATTCTTTCAACGAAGCTGAGTACCTGAATCAGGAGCCTTCAAAAGAACCTGAGATCACCGAAGTGATCATTCCGTCTTATCACCGTAAAAAAGCTGTCGGCAAACGTGAATCCGATCTGTCCGGACTTCCGGCACGTATCATCGAACACACTCTTTCTGACGAGGAACTGATAGTAAAGTTTCCTGACGGTTACAAGGAACTCCCTGCGGAAGTTTATAAACGTCTGCACATCATTCCTGAAACATTTATCGTAGATGAACATCATGTTCATGTCTATGCTTCCAAAAACAACGATGGGACTATTCTGAAAGCTCCAAGACCCAAAGATCTTTTCCGCAACAGTATCGCGACACCGGCACTTGTCGCTTCTATCATCAATGGCAAGTATACGAATGCACTGCCACTGGAACGGCAGGCAAAAGCTTTTAAGACAAATGGCATCCAGCTTTCTACCAACACGATGGCAAACTGGGTGATCAAGAGTACCGATGTATATCTGTCCCTGATCTATGACCGTCTCCATGGACTGATCTATGACAGCAAAGTCATACACGCGGATGAGTCACCGGTAAAAGTCATGCGGATTGATCATGCGAAGATCAGAAATGGTAAAAAGACTTATATGTGGGTCTACCGGAACCGGCCGCTGCGCGGAACACATCCCATTGTCCTCTTTGACTGGCAGCCTTCCCGTCGTTCTGACCATCCACGGGAATTCCTGAAGACTTTCTCCGGCACTGTGGTCACGGATGGATACCAGGTCTACCATAAGCTTGCAAAAGAACGCCGGGATCTTAAAGTCGCAGGCTGCTGGGTCCATGTCAGAAGACCTTTTGCAGAATTCATAAAGTCTGTCGGACAGGACACTGCCAAAGGCTCCATCGCCCAGGAAGCATACAGCATGATCACGGAG
>CAVEKJ010000287.1:2443-3159 GCA_963616205.1 Prevotella sp. | reverse complement strand
GTTCTGGAGACCGCCTGTCTGGCGATCTCCTGATAAAGTTTCCAGTAAAAGGACTGATTCTCGGACACATAGCGGTCCGCAACAATCACGCCTAAAGTGAAGCTTTTGCCTTCATTTGTATTTTTTCGGGATTCACTTTTCTGGTATCCCATCTCATCTGCCAGCTGGATGATCTTTGCCCGAAGTTCCTCACTGACGCCTTTCTGTCCGGAAAGGGCTTTGGACACGGTCACGGTGCTGACATTTAATTTCTTTCCTATATCTGCAAGTCTGACTGCTTTAGCCATTTTTTAACCTCTTTTTTACTATATATTGTCAACGCTGTGGATCGCAGCACTGATGTCTGCATACAACCCCATTATTTTTACGCTATCATAGATGTCATGCAAAATCAAGAGGTTTCTAAAAATTCCGGCAATAATCTTTACTATTTTACTCTGTCATTGCCTTTTTCAAAGCCTCAAGCTTCTTTCCGGCATCTTCGAAATTTTCTCCTTTTACACCGAAATAATATTTGATCTTCGGCTCGGTTCCGGAAGGACGCACACAGCACCATGCATTGTTTTCCAGCTCATAATAGAGAACATTGGATGTCGGAAGTCCTGTGGATGTGGTTTCTCCTGTGAGCATATCTTTACGGACATCGCTCTTATAATCCCGGCATGCAAGGACTTTGAAACCGCCAAGTTCCTTCGGCGGATTTTCACGGAACCCGT
>CAVEKJ010000287.1:0-2433 GCA_963616205.1 Prevotella sp. | reverse complement strand
TCTGGGAACCGTCGATTCCTTTCAGGGTTACGGTTGCAAGGTCTTCTTTATAGTAGCCATATTTCTCATAAAGTTCTACCATGGCATCCCAGAGCGTTTTTCCCTGAAGTTTGTAGTAAGCGGCAACTTCGCAGAGCATCATCACTGCCACCGGAGCATCTTTATCCCTTGCATAGGTTCCTGCCATACAACCGTAACTCTCCTCCAGACCAAATACATAGTTGTGGCTTCCGCTTTCGTCAAACAGACGGATCTGCTCACCGATATATTTAAATCCTGTCAGCACTTCGATCAGAGCTGTGTTGTATTCTTTTGCAACAGCTTTTGCCATATCTGTAGTAACGATGGTCTCTACAAGTGCAGGATTTTCCGGCATGGTACCTGTTTTTGTACGCTCGCGCAAAATATACTCAGCGATGAGCATGCCGGACATGTTTCCGGTAAAGCTTACATATTCACCGGTTTTTGTATCTTTTGCATGGACGCCAAGACGGTCTGCATCCGGGTCTGTGGCAAGGATGATATCCGCGTCCACTTTTTTTGCCAGTTCAAGGGCAAGGGTCCAGGCATTTTTGTCCTCCGGGTTCGGGTATGGAACAGTCGGGAAGTTTCCGTCCGGAACTTTCTGCTCTTCCACAACATACACCTGGGTAAAGCCAAGTTCACGGAGTACTCTTCGAACCGGGATGTTTCCGGTTCCATGAAGCGGTGTATAAACGATCTTCATATCCTTCGCAGCCTCCGGGATGATCTCCGGATGGATGCTCTGTTTTTTCAGCTGTGCGATGTATTTGTCGTCAAAATCAGTTCCGATGATGCTGAACAGATTCTCTGCCCTGGCTTCATCTTCTTCCATTGTTTTTACCATGGAAAAATCGTTTACTTTTGCCACTTCCGCAAGAATGTTTTTGTCATGAGGCGGTGTGATCTGGGCACCATCCTCCCAGTATACTTTGTAGCCGTTGTATTCTCTCGGGTTGTGGCTGGCTGTGATCACGATACCGGCAATGCAGCCAAGTTCACGCACTGCAAAGGAAAGCTCCGGCGTTGGGCGCAAGGACTCAAAAAGATAGGTATGGATGCCATTTGCGTTCAGACAAAGAGCTGCCTCTCTTGCAAACTCCGGGGACATGATACGGGAATCATGAGCAATGGCAACGCCTTTGTCCTGACCATTCATGGCAATGATATAGTTGGCAAGTCCCTGTGTGGCCTGACGTACCGTATAGATATTCATACGGTTGGTTCCTGCTCCGATCATTCCGCGGAGGCCGCCGGTTCCAAACTCCAGCTGACGATAGAAGCGGTCCTCGATCTCTTTTTCGTTCCCCGCAAGGTTTTTCAGTTCCTCCTGGGTCTGTGCATCGAAATACGGGTCTGTACACCATTTTTTGTAGGTTTCCTGATAACTCATCTTTTTATATCCTCCCTTAAATTTATCTTACAATAATACCCCGATATCCGTCTGCAGGCTGTCTGCCTGTAAAACGCCGACTGCCCTTTCCACTGATACCGGCAGATATCCCATCTGCAGTTTATGTAACGCCTGTCTTTTTTCTTTTATGCTTGCGCCAGCCGGTCAAAAATCTTCACCAGAAACAGGGAATTCACAAATGCCTGGACACCACCGCCCACAAACACCCAGATCCAGAAGATTGCGGAAAAGGTCTGGGGCGAAACCAGAAACCAGATCACAGGCAGAAGATTTACCACCGTGATCACAAGGGTCTGGCCAATATGGCTGGCTGCCAGCCTTGCTCCGTTCTCAAAGGTCTTTTTTACCGTATTTTCAAACTTCGCAAGCAGTGGAAATACGTAGGAAAAAACTGCCGCACAGACAATTCCGAGAACAATACAGAAGCCATACATAAAGGAAGCTCCCTGTGCCCGGCCTGCCCCGCCCAGGATATGAAAATCCGCAACCAGCACTGCAACTACCACAAGAAATATCACCGTCACAGGCAGAGACTGGAGAAAGTTCTGTTTAAACGAGCGGAAAAAATCTCTGGTCACCGTTGTCTCCTGATCTTTTACCAGCTTTAACATCACATAATACAGTGCAATGGTGGACGCGCCGATGGTGATCACCGGAATGCAGCACAAAAGCCACAGAATACTCAGCCAGAAAATGTTGAAGATCTTTGTCATGATCTGCGTATAAGCGCTGTCGCCACGAAAATTGTCTTTAAAAGCCATTGTCTTTTCCTCCCAAAAAAGAAATATTTAACCCAATAATTACTTCACCATTATTCGATGCAGAGCTGTGTAACGAATATGGATCACAGATATCCCATCGACCACTTATTTCTCCATCAGATAATCCAGAAATTCAAGTGCATTCTCCGGATTCTTCGTTCCTACCGCCACTGCAAACACCGGATCTTTGATATATTCCGACATCTCCGTAAACCAGCCTCAGCTGCTGCATCCATG
>CAVEKJ010000286.1:0-3186 GCA_963616205.1 Prevotella sp. | reverse complement strand
GAACTTCTGGATATGATCCAAATAAAGAAAATTTTGGATGAAGAGTTGAAAGACAGCGGAATTTCTAAAAGCCAGATAGAATCAGGTGCAATTATTGTGACAGGTGAAGCAGCTAATAAGACAAATGCAGATATTGCAGCACAGGAGCTTGCAGAATTTGCCGGAGATTTTGTTGTTGCAGTGGCAGGTCCGGATCTTGAGGCATCTCTTGCGGGATATGGAAGCGGAGCTGCTGCTATTTCTGAAAAGGATCAGCTTACTTTGGTCAACCTTGATATTGGAGGGGGAACTACGAATGCAGCAGTTTTTCAGAATGGAAAGCGAAAAGACCAATATGCACTTCATATTGGAGGGAGATTGATACGGCTGGATGATGAAAATCGAGTCAGTTACGTCTCGAAAAAATTAGAAAGCCTTCTGCGGGAATGGTACTTATTATACAGGCTGCAACATAGAAAATGCTGCCTACACTCCGACAAACTGTGCAGAGAGAACAGCATTTTTCAAGGCTGTCAGTGAAGGTGTGAGGGAATTTCAGGCAATCTGTATTGTAGGCGGTAAGGACGGAGTCCTGACTGAGTATGCGGCGCCGTGTGGGGTGTGCAGACAGGTTATGATGGAATTTTGTGATCCGGAAACTTTTCAGATCATACTGGCAGTCAGCAAAGATAAATACGATGTCTTTACGTTAAAAGAACTTTTACCACTTGGATTTGGACCAGCTAATCTGGCGTGATTCGGTGTAAAGCTGCGTAGTGAATGCAGATCGCGGATATCCGCTTAATATGGACTGATAGAAAGGGATGTGCTTATGGAAACTTATAAGAGAGTATTTGTGATCGTTCTGGATTCTCTTGGAATCGGAGCAATGCCGGATTCTGAGAAATTTGGCGATAAGGGTGTAGATACATTTGGACATATCCTGGATAAGATGGGAACTCTGGATATTCCAAATCTTCAGAAACTTGGTATGCTGAATCTGCATAAAGGCGGTAAGATGGAAGGCGTGGAAAAGCCAATTGGCCGTTATATGCGGATCGCTGAAACCAGCAACGGCAAGGATACCATGACCGGACACTGGGAAATGATGGGAATCAATACAAAGAAGCCGTTTATCACTTTTACAGAGACAGGATTTCCGAAAGAACTGATCGAGGAACTGGAAAAGAGATGCGGGAAGCGTGTAATTGGAAACAAGAGTGCCAGCGGCACGGAGATCATCGAAGAACTTGGCGAAGAAGAGATCAATACAGGAGCTATGATTGTTTATACATCTGCGGATTCCGTAATGCAGATCTGCGGAAATGAGGAGACTTTTGACCTTGCAAACCTGTATCGCTGCTGTGAGATCGCCAGAGAACTGACCATGAAAGATGAGTGGAGAGTAGGCAGAGTTATTGCGAGACCTTATGTTGGCAAGAAAAAAGGTGAGTTTAAGCGTACCAGCAACCGGCACGATTATGCACTGAAACCTACAGGCAGAACAGCTCTGAATGCATTGAAAGATGCAGGCTTCGATGTGATCGGTGTCGGAAAGATCAACGATATTTTCTGCGGCGAGGGAATCACAAAGACTTATCATTCAGACAGTTCTGTACATGGTATGCAGCAGACCGTAGAAATCTGTAAAGAGGATTTCCATGGACTCTGTTTTGTAAATCTGGTGGATTTTGATGCGCTGTGGGGACACAGAAGAAATCCGGAAGGATATGGTCATGAGATTGAGAAATTTGATAAAGGTCTTGGAAATCTTATGAAGGAAATGAGAGAGGACGACCTTCTGATTCTGACCGCAGATCATGGAAATGATCCGACTTATACAGGAACCGATCATACCAGAGAATATGTGCCGTTTGTTGCATATTCCAAGAAGATGAAAGAGACTGGTGCTATGGAAGACCAGGATACATTTGCGGTGATCGGTGCGTCTGTTGCGGAGAATTTTGGGGTAGAAATGCCGGAAGGCACCATTGGAAAATCGATTCTGAAACAGCTGCAGTGACCAAAGAGAAGTACTGGTGGTAAAATCTCAGTATGAAGAATGAATACAGGCATTGATAAAAATGCTGTATGCCTTGTGGGCATAATTTACAAGCGAAAATAGGTATTAGACAGAATCCTGAGTGAAAGATAAAATGAAAGTGTAAAAGAGATTTTCCGGAAAAATAAGAAGAACAGAATCAGTAAAACGGAGTACAAATATCCGTCTTGCAAAACAGGAGGACATGTTTTATGAAAAAAGCAATTGTAATGGCTGGAATCCTATTTACACTGACAATGACTGCCGGATGCGGAAATCAGAATAATGCAGCAACAACAGAATCACAGGCGCAGGAGACAACTGGTGAAGAGAGCGCAGCTGCACAAAGCGAGAACGCAGATAATACAGAAAGCGAAAGTGCAGATCAGAAACAGACAGATGGAGACCGTGCAAATACATCAGAATCCCCCAAAGTTCTGGTTGCATATTATTCAGCAACCGGAAATACAAAAGCAGTGGCGGAAACTATCGCGGACGCAACCAGCGGAGAACTGTTTGAGCTACAGCCGGCAGAAGCATATTCAACAGAAGATCTGGATTACAACGACTCGGAAAGCCGTGTCTGCAAAGAACATGACGATCCTAATCTTCAGGATGTAGAGCTGGCTGAGGTCACACCAGAAGACTTCTCAGATGCGGAAGTTGTCTTTAGCGGTTATCCTATATGGTGGGGAATTGCAGCTTGGCCTGTGAATGAATTTGTAAAAGAAAACGATTTCACAGGAAAAACAGTGATTCCATTCTGTACATCCGTATCCTCCGGACTTGGAGACAGCAGAAAACTTTTAGAGGAAATGGCAGGAACCGGAGATTGGCAGGAAGGAAAGCGATTTTCTTCTAATATGTCAGAAGAAGAGGTTCAGGACTGGGTAAAAGGTTTGGATTTAAATTAAAATGCTATGAGCAGCAGGGACAACGATAAAAAAAAGTCGGGGTTCCTGCTGCTTTTCTAATATTTATGGATGGAATTTGCAGGAGGCTTCAAAAAGAAATGGATTCGCGAATTAGCTTAAGAAATTTAAATAAAAATATACGCTAACTCATTTTTGTGGTATCATTATTGGTAGAGTTTATGAATTTGGATTTTGAGGAAACTTGGTATCACTGCGAACTGATACGAGATAAGTATACAAGGAGAATACTGA
>CAVEKJ010000285.1:0-3195 GCA_963616205.1 Prevotella sp. | reverse complement strand
GTATCATGTAGCGATACTGTGCAAAAAGAACAGTTAATTTGTGCAAAATGAAAGTTGACGAAAAGCTTCTCCTGAGTATAATGGAGTTCATCAAAACAACAAAGGCGTTGAGGGAAATGAAAAATTTCTTTCAGCGCCCTTTTTGTTTTCAGGCGAAAACGTTCAGGTCGACCAGTAAATATGTTTTGTGCCAGCTATGTAGAAGAGGAGGAAACGAATATGAAAAAAAATCTTTTAGGCAAAATGATGATCACAGGTATTATTTCCGCAGCAATGTTAGCATCTACAGCGGCTTCCACATGGGCAGCAGATAAATCTGATGAGGATGTGTTACGGGTAGGTATGGAATGTGCATATGCGCCGTTCAACTGGACCCAGGATACAGACACAACCCCGGACGGAAGCAAGGCAGAACCTATTTACGGCAGTGATTATTACGCATATGGCTACGATGTGGCAGTAGCCCAGAAGCTTGCAGATCAGCTTGGAATGAAGCTGGAGATCCACAAGGTGGAGTGGTCTTCCATCGGAATTTCCATGGATGCCGGAGATTATGACTGCATCATCGCAGGCATGGGAAAAACGGCGGAAAGGGAACAGGCATATGCCTTTACCGAACCATATTATTACAGAGATAACTGCATTGTAGTAAAAGAAGGCGGAGATTATGATGATGTAAAAGGCCTTTCCGATCTGGCAGGAACCGGATGCAAGGTTACCACACAGCTTGGAACCGGATGGGTACCGCTTCTGGATCAGATCGAAGGAGCAGAACAGTCCGGAAACTATGAAACAACTTCAGAATGCTTTATGGCAATCTCCAATGGTGTTGCAGATGTCTGCGTCGTGGATCTTCCTACAGCAGAATCCGCAGCTCTTACAAACAAAGACCTGAAGATCATCAAGCTGGATGACAAGGATACATTTACCGGTGACGATGAAATGGTCAATGTCTGCATCGCAACCAGAAAAGACGACACAGAACTGAGAGATAAGCTGCAGGATGCAATGGATGCCATCGGCTGGAATGACAAGGATAAAATGGATGAGCTGATGGATACAGTTCTGACACAGCAGCCGGCTGCAAACTAACCCAAGCGAGGTGGAGATATGTTAGGTTTTTCAATCACAGATCCGTCCAATTCCCTGGAATGGATGATCTTTCTGGCAAAAAAATATTCCAGTATGTTTCTGGAAGGAACCTGGCTGACTCTCTATATAGCAGTAGCAGGAACCATTCTTGGTTTCCTGCTGGGCTATATCATCGGGATCATTCAGGACATCCGGATCAATGAGGGAGACAGTGGCCTGAAAAAGGCAGTTTTAAAGCTCTTAAAAGCCATCTGCAGGATTTATGTGGAAATTTTCAGGGATACCCCGATGATCGTGCAGGCGATGGTTCTGTATTATGGTATCCGTCAGGCGAATATCACCATCACGCCACTGTTCGCAGGCGTCATGGTAACAGTCCTGAATACAGGAGCTTACATGGCAGAGACAGTCAGAGCCGGAATCGGTTCGATTGATATGGGACAGCGGGAAGGTGCCTGGGCTATGGGAATGTCACCGATGAAAACCATGATCTATGTGGTACTTCCACAGGCATTCAAAAATATCATTCCGGAAATGGCAAATACATTTCTTACAAATCTGAAAATGACTTCCGTCCTGAATGTTATCGCAGTCCAGGAGCTGTTTATGGCAGCAAAGACGGTAGGCGGAAATTATTATAAATATTTTGAATCCTATCTTGTTATCGCAGTGATCTATTTTGTACTCTGTTTCGTATTCAACCGTCTGTTCATATTCCTTGAGAAGAAGATGAAGAAAACAGAGAACTATGCACTGGCAGTGGAATATATGGATAATCCGTAAGGAGGGAAAAATTATGGGTGATGCAATCATATCCGTTGAGGAATTAAGCAAATCTTTCGGACAGCATGAGGTACTTAGGAAAATTGATTTCAACGTGGAGCCGGGCGAGATCATCTGTATCGTAGGATCCTCCGGTTCAGGAAAATCCACCCTGCTTCGTTGCATCAACAAGCTGGAGACGCAGACCAGTGGAAAGATCCGCTACCATGGAAAAGAGATCGGTGCAGTCCAAAAAGAGATCAATGATTACCGGTCAAAGGTTGGCATGGTATTTCAGTCCTTTAACCTTTTCAACAACATGACCGTTCTTCAGAACTGTATGCTCTGTACAAGAAAAGTACTCCATCTGTCAAAAGAGGAGGCTTTTGACCGGGCGATCACGCACCTGAAACAGGTAGGAATGGCACCGTTTATCAATGCAAATCCCACACAGCTTTCCGGTGGTCAGAAGCAGAGGGTTGCCATTGCAAGGTCTCTGTGTATGAATCCGGAGGTGTTGCTCTTTGACGAACCGACCTCAGCTCTGGACCCGGAGATGGTAGGCGAGGTCTTAAATGTTATGAAAGAACTGGCAACCACAGGACTTACCATGATCATTGTAACTCACGAGATGGCATTTGCCAGAGATGTTTCCACCAGGACGATTTTTATGGATCAGGGCTACATTGTGGAGGATGCACCTCCGGCAGAATTGTTTAAAAATCCGAAAAATGCCCGTACCAGGGAATTTTTAAGCCGTTATCTGGCAGGATAGGGAGGAATACAAAATGGAAAATTTTATTGTAACCTTTGCCAGAGGTTTTGGAACCGGTGGAAAGGAAATTGCATCCATGCTGGCAAAAGATCTGGGAATCCACTGTTATGAAAACCGTATCCTGACGCTGGCAAGCCAGATGAGCGGTCTGGATGAAAAGCTGTTTCTGGATATCAATGAGCGTATCCGGGACAATGGAGGATTTACCGGATTTCTGAAAGGGTTGCCAAGATCCAGGCAGTACATTGCGAGAAATGAAAAGTTTGTTTCTGACGACCGTCTGTTTGAATATCAGTCGCAGATCATCCAGAATCTGGCAGATCAGGAATCCTGTGTGATCGTTGGAAAATGTGCGGATTACGTACTGAAAGGCAGAAAAAATGTGGTAAGCGTATATATCGAAGCCCCTCGTGCCTTTTGCCTGGAACGAACCATGCAGCGGATGAAAGTATCTGCGGATGTGGCGGCAGCTACCATCGAGAACACAGATAAGTACAGAGCGGACTATTATAAATATTATACAAAAGGAAATTACTGGACCAACCCTGTCAATTACGATATGACAC
>CAVEKJ010000284.1:2065-3200 GCA_963616205.1 Prevotella sp. | reverse complement strand
TAGTAGTATCCCCCGACGGAGTCCTGCCCGGCTCGATACCATCTCCCCCTGGCGTTCGTTCGTTAACACCACAATGCTTTTAACCATTTTTATCCGCACTCGCAGAAGCATCCCCCTGCATAATCTTATTCAGTTCCTGGATCATCTCCTCATCCTTCAAACGGAACTTCACCTCCACACGCCTGGAAGCATCCTTATCTACATTCCCGTCCGCATCCAGAACAGGATCTGACATAGAATGTCCGTTAACAGTCAGACAGTCCTGCAGCTCCTGAACCTGCGAGTCCTTCAGAAAATCCCCTTTGATATCCAGGAGATACTGTGCCACTGCCAAAGATCTTTTCTGCGACAGTTCCAGATTATAACTGTAGTCTCCGTCTGTATCCGTATAGCCATCAATAATGATCTCTCCAAGATATTTCTTATAAGAATCATCCAGCAATACCTTACAATACGTCGGCAGTACCATGGACAACGTCATCTTACCGGAATCAGTAAGCTCTGCCTGATCATAATCAAACATAACATTCGCATTCAAAGTCAGTGCACCCGTCTGTGAATCAATATCCACATTCAGGTTCTTTTTCTCAAACTCTTTCTGCAAAGCCTCCACGACTTCAGCTTTCACGCCAATGATCTTGTCAATCTTCTCCTGCTGTTCTTTCAGAAGCTCTGTTTTTTCATCCAGCGCAGACTGCTGCTCTTTCAGTGTATCCTGCTGACTGGAAAGCTTCTTTTTCTGGGAAGAAAGCTTTTTCTGCTGCTCTTTCAGTTTCTTCTGCTGCGCCTCCAGCGTTTCCTGTTGTTTTGTAAGTTTCTCCGCCAGAGAAGACAGCTCCTCATCCTGAGACTTGATCTGTTCATCCTTGGACTTGATCTGCTCATCCTGACTTTTCAGTGTCCCTGCCTGTTCATCCAGTGCATTCTGCTTTTCCAGAAGCTCTTCTGTATATTTTTCCTGAAGAGCAATTTTTTCATCCCGTTCCTTCAGACTGTCCTGATAGCTCTTCTGTGCCTGAAAAAGTGTCACACACATGATCAGAACAAAAAGCAGCAAAACTCCTGCCATCATATCCGAATAAGAACGCCAGATATTAAACCCATGATCCTCCGGCTTTCTTTTTTTGCGCATTGA
>CAVEKJ010000284.1:0-2055 GCA_963616205.1 Prevotella sp. | reverse complement strand
ACGACTTTTCTGTGCTGCTTTTGTTGCCTCCCGGATACTCCTCTCGATCTCATCCAGCAGCGCTTCCTGTCTTGCACCCTGTCCTTCCAGAAGATCTTCAAGACTTGTCAGTTTATCTTTCAGCTCCTGGATGCCGGCACCGCCATATCCCCATGGCTGTCCTGCGATCAGATGGATATCCCTATTATTCTTTGCAGTCTTGATCTCAGAAAGAAGCCTGCGGACTTCATCCAGCGTACTGTTGACCATTTTCTGGCTCTCGCTGAACTCTTTTACCCTGGCTTCAAAATCTTCGATCATTTTTTTATCTTCGCGGAGAAGTTCTGCACTGATCTTGTTCGAATCTGTAACCGCCTTCATTCCCTCAGCCGCACGATCCACATACTCACGCATAGACGCATTGCAGGATTTCCAGAGTTCAGAGGATTCTTTTTCATTCTCATGCATATGCTCTGTCAGCTTCTCATAATCTCTTTTCTGAAGCTGCTGGATCATCTGATTATCGCGGATGATCTTATCTGCGGTCTTCATATACTTGCTCTGCATCTCATCGATTTCTGTGATCGCATTGCGCATTGCACGTTCCTGCTTTGTAAAGGTTTCACTCAACTGACTGCTCATGGTCTTGTACAGTTCTGATGTGTATTCGGTATTCTCCTTCTGTACCTTCTTAAGTTCAGTCAGTGCATCATTGAAATCCGCAAACTGCATCTGAAAAGATCCGTGCATCTCGCTCAGAAATGTATCCAGGATCTCCCGGATCGCATCCTGCTGTCCCTTGGTCACAGAAGCAGTAAGCACATCCAGGGAATCATTCATTTTCTGGAACGTAGGTGTGATCACCTTCTCAAAACTGTCCGCCATCTGTACAGAAAACTGCTCTGCCATCTGCTTCATGGCCTCTGTCTGTGTCTTCTGACTGGAAACCAGAAGATTCCAGGATTCATTTTCAGCAGTTGGCAATACCAGCGCATGAAAACGGTCCAAGAAATCCTGCATAGCCTGAGACATAGAGGAATAACCGCTTTTCATACCAAAAGTATACACAACCGAAAGTGCAACACCATAAATAGAAGTAAGAAACGCAACTTTGATACCATCTACAAGGGCAGAGACTGAAGTTGTCATCACCTCATAATCCGTAGGCTGAAAATTCTTAAGTCCCCACACAAGGCCGATGAATGTTCCAAGGATACCAAGACTTGTGAAGATATCCGGTGCCATCTCCAGAAGCCTTTTGTGGATATGTACATCCACATCATCAATATTCACAAAATCTTCTACTTCCGCGATCCCTTCTTCTGTCCTGCTGATACTGTCTACGAAATCATCCATCTTTTTATCCAGATAACGGTCTCCGAAGATTCCCCGCAGCTGTCCGATCTCTTCTTTTCTGGCTCTTCCCGGAAGTTGGAACACTTCTGTGATCTCCCCTGCGCCATGCCTCAGTGCCTTGGTCAGATTATCCATCCGGTACAGCCCTGCAAAAAGCCCCACTGCATATATAACCAGCATAAGTCCCAGAAATGCAAAATTATAAAACAATACATTCCCGGAGCCTTTTCCCACATAAGCAGTCAGAGTCGCCGCAGCCACCGCTACTGCCAGAAACAGCACTGTATTCATAAACTTTTTTCCCATAATATGCCTCCCCTGTTTCTATTTTTGAAAAAAGTTTTTCTTTTGTACCCATACTATCATAACCACATTCCCAAAACAACAAAAAAGGACAATTCCCGATAAAAAGAAATTGTCCTTTCAACATTTTATTCTTTCCAAGCGGATATTCGCAATCCACATCCACTACTTGTTTGATCCAGTCAAACTTTTATACGGCAGGCCGCATCATCACTGATCAGTATCCGACGCCCCCGAACACCTACGATCACACCGCCAAGAATCCGGCTGATGACCTGTACGGTCTTTCCCTCACTGACATCGTACTGTCTGATCTGATCCATAGTTTCCGGCATTCCTGTCATCCACTTGATGGTACAGATTTCCCCTGCTTTCGTCTCATTTAATGACTGCATATACTCACCCCATTTCCTGTGT
>CAVEKJ010000283.1:0-3216 GCA_963616205.1 Prevotella sp. | reverse complement strand
TCATTTCCCAGGGCATCCAGCTGCGCGATGGAAGGCACCAGCATGACGGAGGCAGAAGCAGTAAGGGTGGAAGGGAACAAAAGCAGTGGCAGGGCCATTCCCGTAAAAATTCCATAGACTTTCAGTGCGTCCGAAGATGCCATACCAAAGCGCAGAAGCATCTGCGGGATCAGAACCACTTCGATACTGCCAAGAAGTGTCAGAAGGATCCGGGTTAGTGATATGGGAAACGCCAGGGTGAAAAGCTCTTTTATCATGGAAAAAGCCTGAAACGGAGTTTTTTCTTTTAAAGGGTGGCTGCCAAAGTGGAAGGAGACGATAAGAAGCGATACCAGCGAAGCGGCAGCCTCTCCAGCCAGGGAACCGCCGGCTGCGATCCACGCTGTCACTTCCCGGCCTTCGGATAAGGCTATCAGGTAGAGAATATAAGTAGCACCGATCCGTACCGCCTGTTCCGTAAGCTGGACAGCTGCTGGTACGGCGGCTTTTTTTCGGGCATAATAGTAGCTGTCAATGCAGGAATGGATGGCACAGACCGGAACACCTGCAGCAGTCAGCCTGAGAAGACCGGAAGTCTGTGGCGCCTTCAGAATCACAGCTGCAAAAAAATCTGCATTCTGAAAAAGCAGAAATCCGATCATACCGGAAAACAAGACAGCGGCCAGAGTTCCTGCAAACAGAGAAAAACGAGCCTCTCTTTTTTCCTGAAGAGCAAGCCTGGCGGCAATCAGCCGGGAAAGTGCGGCCTGGATCCCGGCATAGGATAAAGCGGCCATAAGTCCCCGGAGAGGAACCACCAGCTGATACAGCCCAAGACCTTCCGCACCAATGGCATGTGAGAGGAATATTCTATAAAAGAAACCTGCCACACGGCTGACAAGTCCTGTGCAGGCAAGAATCAGGGTCCCTTTGAGAAATACTTTTTTTGACATGGATAACCTTGCGCCTTTTTTGTCATTATATGAGGAAGTTAGCCTTGACAGAACCAGGGGTTTCTGATAGAGTAAACATGAAAATCCGAGGAAAACACTGGGAATTGAAAAAGAGGTGAGCGGATGAAACTGTCAACAAGAGCAAAATACGGACTCAAGGCTCTGATCGACCTTGGTCTTTACAGCGAAAAAGAAGCGGTCTCGCTTCAGAGTATTGCGGGCCGTCAGAATATATCAGTCAGTTATCTGGAACAGCTGATGGCGCTTTTGAAGAAAGCGGGCCTTGTGAAGAGTGTCCGCGGTGCTGCCGGAGGATATTTTTTGGGAAGACCGGCAGAGGAGATTTCAGTGGGAGATATCCTTCGCGTCCTGGAAGGCGGCCTGGAGGCTGCGTCATGTCCAGGTACAGAAGGTGACGGAGGCTGCCAGGGTTCTGATCTCTGCGTAGCGAAATTAGTGTGGAAGAGGATCAACGACAGCATCACAGATGCGGTGGATACACTGATGCTCAGTGAGCTGATCGAAGAAAGCCGGAGAATACACGAAAAATAATTATCCTGAACAGGAGGAAAAGAAAATGGGAAAAATGATATATCTGGACAATGCAGCTACCACAAAGACTGCACCGGAAGTTGTGGAGGCAATGCTGCCATATTTTACAGAATTTTATGGAAATGCTTCAACTGTTTATGATTTTGCCGCAAACAGCAAAGCTGCTATCGCAAAAGGAAGACAGCAGATCGCAGACGTGATCGGAGCCAAAAAAGAGGAGATCTACTTCACAGCAGGTGGTTCCGAGTCTGATAACTGGGCACTGAAGGCAACTTTTGAAGCATACAAGAATAAAGGAAATCACATCATCACAACCAAGATCGAGCATCATGCGATCCTTCATACTTGCGAATACCTTGAAAAAGAGCGCGGTGCGAAGATCACATATCTGGATGTAGACGAGAATGGTTTCATTGATCTGGATGAGCTTCAGAAAGCCATCACACCGGAGACCATCCTGATCTCTGTTATGGCTGCAAACAACGAGATCGGTACTCTTGAGCCGCTGAAAGAGATCGGACAGATTGCACATGAGCATGGAATCCTGTTCCACACAGATGCAGTTCAGGCATTTGGCCAGATCCCGATCAATGTAGATGAGTTTAACATCGACATGCTTAGTTCCAGCGGACATAAGATCAACGGACCGAAAGGAATCGGTTTCCTTTACATCCGTAAGGGCGTTAAGATCCGTTCCTTCGTACATGGCGGAGCACAGGAGAGAAAACGTCGTGCAGGTACAGAGAACGTTCCTGGTATCGTAGGATACGGACTTGCAGCAGAGCGTGCAAACAAATCCATGAAGGGGCGTACAGCAAAAGAGATCGAGATCCGTGACCATATGATCAACAGAATCCTTACAGAGATTCCGTATGTACGTCTGAACGGAGATAAGGTAAAACGTCTTCCGAACAACGTAAACGTAAGCATCCAGTTTATCGAGGGTGAGTCTCTTCTTCTGATGCTTGACAACTTCGGAATCTGTGCATCCAGCGGTTCCGCATGTACATCCGGTTCTCTGGATCCGTCACATGTTCTGCTGGCTATCGGCCTTCCTCATGAGATCGCACATGGTTCTCTTCGTATGACATTAAGTGAGGAGACAACAATGGAGGACGTTGATTTTGTAGTAGATAAACTGAAAGACATTACTGCAAACTTAAGAAGTATGTCCCCATTATATGAAGATTTTATTAAAAAACAGAAAAAATAATAAAAACACTTGCCAGGAGGAAAAAATAATGTATAGTGAAAAAGTAATGGATCATTTTCAGCATCCACGTAATGTAGGTGAGATCGAGAACGCAAGCGGCGTGGGTACTGTAGGAAATGCAAAATGCGGCGATATTATGAGAATATTCCTTGATATTGATGACGAAACTCATATTATCAAAGACTGCAAATTCAAAACATTTGGATGCGGTGCAGCAGTTGCGACAAGCAGCATGGCAACAGAGCTTGTAATGGGTAAGACCATTGAGGAAGCTATGGAAGTAACAAACAAGGCTGTTATGGAGGCTCTGGACGGACTTCCGCCAGTAAAGATCCACTGTTCCCTGCTTGCTGAGGAAGCAATTCATGCAGCTCTCTGGGATTATGCGGAGAAACATCATATTAAGATCGAGGGTCTTTCCAAACCGAAGTCTGATATCCATGAAGGTGAAGAGGACACAGAAGAGGAATATTGATCCCTGTATTGACGATCATAACCAGGGTATGAGCAAGCGTTGAT
>CAVEKJ010000282.1:0-3217 GCA_963616205.1 Prevotella sp. | reverse complement strand
ATTCTTTACTGTTATATATAACAATAAAATATAAAAATAAAAAGAAAATATAGTATATATAATATATACATTTAAGTTTGATTTTATTATGATTAAGAACAGAAGCAAGCAATGAACACGGATATTTTTATCCGTATGACACGTAAATAAACATTCTCTGTTTCAGATGCGTAGAATATGAAATGATGGGACAGGGAATGAGAATATTCGTTTGATCAAAAAATTCTCACAGGAGGAAGAAAAAATGAAGGTAGTAACAGCAATCGATTCTTTTAAAGGAAGCATGACATCCATGGAGGCCGGATTTGCGGCAGCAGAGGGTATCCATCGTGTATACGCAGACGCTGAGGTTCAGGTAAGACCGCTGGCAGACGGCGGAGAAGGAACTGTAGAAGCTCTTGTTGCAGGAATGAACGGAAAAACAGAGCAGGTAAAAGTTACAGGACCTCTTGGCGAGCCGGTGATCTGTGAGTATGGTATCATCGAAAGTACAAAGACTGCAGTGATCGAAATGGCCGGTGCAGCAGGAATCACACAGGTTCCGGACGAAAAAAGAAACCCTCTTTACACCACAACCTACGGTGTCGGTGAGGTAATCAAAGATGCCATCGAAAAAGGCTGCCGCAGATTTATTGTCGGTATCGGCGGAAGTGCCACCAATGACGGTGGTGTGGGAATGCTTCAGGCACTTGGCTATGCATTTCTGGATAAAGACGGAAAACAGGTTCTTCCGGGCGCAAGAGGCCTGAAAGATATCGCAGAGATCACAGATGCCTATGTGATCCCGGAGCTTGCAGAATGTAAATTCCGTGTTGCCTGCGATGTAACAAACCCTCTTTGCGGAGAGCTTGGATGCAGTGCCATCTACGGACCGCAGAAAGGTGCCACACCGGAGATGATTAAAGATATGGATCAGTGGCTGGGTGCTTACGCAGAGCTTGCAAAGGGACGTTTCCCGAAAGCAGATCCGAATTATCCGGGAACAGGCGCAGCCGGTGGAATGGGATTTGCATTCCTGACATTTACCGATGCAGTGCTGGAATCCGGAATCAACATCGTGCTGGATGAGACAAAACTTGAGGACTATATCAAAGATGCAGACCTTGTGATCACAGGTGAAGGCCGCATGGACGGACAGACAGCCATGGGAAAAGCTCCTGTAGGAGTTGCAAAACTTGCCAAGAAATATGGCAAAAAAGTGATCGCTTTTGCAGGTGCCGTACAGCGTGACGCAAGAGCCTGCAACGATGCGGGAATCGATGCATTTTTCCCGATCCTCCGCGGCGTGGTAACTTTGGAAGAAGCCATGAAAAATGAGAATGCAAAACTGAATCTGGCAGATACCGCAGAGCAGGTTGTCAGACTGATGAAATAGAAACAACGCAAGCTGTAGAGCATGCATGTTGATAATACGCAAAAAGACAGGCCATCTAAAGACCTGTCTTTTTGTGGTTTATAATTTGTAAAAACAAGGGAGTTGTAACCAGAGATTTCAGCTTTATCCTTCAATCGGCTCGAAATCCACAGCGCCGTGTTTACACAGCGGGCACACGATATCTTCCGGAAGTTCATCGCCTTCGTAGATATATCCGCAGACTTTGCATACCCAGCCTTTTTTGCCTTCGGTCTGTGGCTGTGGTTTTACATGTTTCTGATAATAGGTGTAAGTCATGGTATCCTGATCGCTCATGACGCGGGCCTCTGTGACACTGCAGATGAACATTCCGTGAGTACCCAGATCTACGTAGTTTTCCACTTTCAGGGACATGAAAGCATTGATATATTTGTCCAGGAACACCAGCCCGTTGTCAGAATGGTTCACTTTCTGACCTGCAAATTTATCAGTACTTCTGCCGGACTGGAATCCAAACTGCTCAAAAACAGAGAACGGAGCGTCTGTGGACAGGCAGTTTACATTTATGATGCCGGTCTGTTGGATCACGTGGTGAGAGTAGTTTGCCTTGTTGATATTGACAGCCACACGGTACGGATTGTCAGTAAGCTGTGTAACGGTGTTGACGATCAGACCGTTATCTTTTTTGCCATCATTGGAAGTTACCACATAGAGGCCGTAACCGATGCGGAACAGAGCGGACATATCACTCTTGTTGGCAAGATCGTCGCTTTTTGCAATGTACTCCTGGCAGAGCTCATCAGCCATGGCTTCCATCTGCTTGCGGTTTTCTTCTTTTACTGCGGACATGATCTTGACTGTGGTATTCAGCCAGTTGATCTTTTTGCATTTGGAAAGCATCTCTTTCATAACTTTCGCTGCCAGTGGTGCCCAGGTTCCGTTTTCAATCAGACCTACGGTACGGTTCTGGAAATTATGCTCCACCAGACGTGTGATAAAGTCGTTCATAAACGGATAGATGCTTGCATTATATGTGGTGGTTGCAAGAACCAGTTTGGAATAGCGGAAAGCATCGCTCAGTGCCTGGGACATATCGTCTCTTGCAAGGTCGTAAACAACTACATTTGGACATCCTTTGCTGCGGAATTTGTCGGCAAGCTGCTGAACTGCCATTTTTGTGTGGCCATATACGGAAGTGTAGGCGATCACGATTCCATCATCCTCCGGTGTGTAGGAAGACCAGGTATCATAAAGGCTGATATAATGTCCAAGATCTTCGGTAAGAATCGGTCCGTGGAGCGGGCAGATCGTCTGGATATCCAGTGTTGCGACAACTTTCAGAAGGTTCTGTACCTGTACGCCATATTTTCCAACGATACCGATATAGTATCTTCTTGCCTCATCGTCCCATGGTTCCTCCACATCCAGAGCGCCGAATTTTCCAAAACCATCTGCGGAGAAAAGAACTTTTTCTGTGCTGTCATAAGTAACCATAACTTCCGGCCAGTGAACCATCGGCGCAAATACAAAAGTCAGGTTGTGTTTTCCAAGGGAAAGGGTTCCGCCGTTATCGACCACGATCTGCTGATCTTCCAGATCCAGATCAAAGAAATTCTGCATCATGCCGAAAGCTTTTTTGTTGGAGACAACGGTGGTGCCAGGATAAACTTTCATGAAGTTGGCAATGTTGGCTGCGTGATCCGGTTCCATGTGCTGCACGATCAGGTAATCCGGTTTCCGGTCGCCCAGAACCTGCTGGATATTATCCAGCCATTCGTGGGTAAAATTGGCATCTACGGTGTCCATGACAGCATTTTTTTCGTCCAGGATCACATAGGAGTTGTAGGACATGCCGTTTGGTAC
>CAVEKJ010000281.1:0-3223 GCA_963616205.1 Prevotella sp. | reverse complement strand
AGTGATACTTTCTGACGGAAGTTTCTTTGAAGCGGATGCAGTGGTAGTTGCCACAGGAGGGCTTTCCTATCCTTCTACCGGTTCCACAGGGGATGGTTACCGTTTCGCCGAGGAGACCGGCCATAAAGTGGTGGCACAGTCACCGTCACTGGTGCCACTGGTAGTAAAGGAAGACTATGTTTCCAAGCTTCAGGGCCTTTCTCTTCGAAATGTGGAATTGACTATAAAATCCGGCAAAAAAGTTCTCTACAGTGATTTTGGAGAGATGATGTTTACACATTTTGGCGTAACTGGGCCGCTGATTCTTTCCGCAAGTGCCCAGATCGGGAAAAAGCTGGAAAAAGAACCCTTACAGGGATATCTTGACCTGAAACCTGCTCTTGATGCGGAACAGCTGGATGACCGTATCCTGCGTGAATTTGATGCGAATCACAACAAACAGTTCAAAAATGTGATCGGCGTTCTTTTTCCGTCTTCTCTGACACCGATCATGATCGAGCTTGGAGGAATCCCGGCAGAGAAACCGGTTCATGAGATCTCCAGGGAAGAGCGACAGGCTTTTGGCCGGCTGATCAAAGCTTTTCCATTTACGATCACTGGAATGGGCGAGTTCAAAGAAGCTATTATCACAAGAGGCGGTGTGTCAGTAAAAGAGATACAGCCATCCACAATGGAATCCAGAAAAGTAAAAAAACTCTATTTTACAGGAGAAGTACTGGATCTGGATGCAGTTACCGGAGGCTATAATCTTCAGATCGCATGGTCTACCGCATATGCGGCGGCACAGGCGATCGAATAACAGAAAAGAGGAAGGGAGCAACAAGATTATGGGTATTAATATTGCGATTGACGGACCGGCAGGTGCGGGAAAGAGTACAATTGCAAAAAAGGTTGCAAAAGAACTGTCCTTTATCTATGTAGATACCGGAGCTATGTATCGTGCTATGGCGCTTTATCTTCTGGAAAAAGGGATCAGCGGTGATGATAAGATTTCCGAGGCCTGTCACGATGCGGATATTTCCATCCGCTATGAGAACGGAGAACAGCAGGTAATCCTTAACGGAAAGAATGTAACTGCTTTTCTTCGCAAAGAAGAAGTGGGAAACATGGCATCGGTAAGCTCTGCAAACCCGGAGGTCCGTGCACATCTTCTGAAACTGCAGCGCAATCTTGCTACAGAAAATAATGTGGTCATGGACGGAAGAGATATCGGAACCACCATTCTTCCCAATGCGGAAGTAAAGATCTTTCTGACTGCAAGTGCCAAAACCCGCGCAAACAGGCGATATCTGGAACTTACAGAGAAGGGTGAGGCCTGCGATATGGATGAGATCCTGAAAGATATCATTGACAGAGATGAGAGAGATATGAACCGCGCTGTTTCCCCGCTTAAACAGGCAGAAGATGCAGTTCTTGTTGATTCTTCAGAGATGGGGATCGAGGAAGTGGTCGAGAGTATCCTTTCTGTATACAGGAAAAAGGTGAATGGATGAATGTAAAAGTTGCAGAAACTGCCGGATTCTGTTTTGGCGTACAGAGAGCAGTAGACCGTGTTTATGATTTGATCGGTTCCGATGCTGCACCGATCTACACGCTGGGCCCGATCATCCATAACGAGGAAGTTGTCTCTGATCTGGAAAAAAAAAGCGTGGCTGTGATCAGTGAGGAGGATCTCGCTACTTTAAAAGGCGGCACTGTTGTGATCCGTTCCCACGGAGTTGGCCGTAAAGTCTATGACAAGATCAAAAAATATGGTCTTGGGTATGTGGATGTCACCTGTCCTTTTGTACTGAAGATCCATAAGATCGTTGAGAGGGAAAGCGCCCGAGGTGCCCATATTGTGATCATTGGTGATCCGGAGCATCCGGAAGTCCAGGGGATTTGCGGATGGTGCCAGGGACCGTACACAGTGATCAGAAACGCCGAAGATGCTGTGAGATTCACTGTTTCTCCGGAAAAAGAAGTGTGTGTAGTGTCACAGACGACATTTAATTACAACAAATTTCAAGAATTAGTTGAAATTCTCCGCAAAAAGAGTTATGATAATAATGTTTTAAATATTTTAAATATTTTAAACACTATTTGTAATGCTACCGAAGAACGGCAGAAAGAAGCTAAAGCGATAGCCGGAGAGGTAGACACTATGCTGGTCGTAGGTGGCCGACATAGTTCCAATACTCAAAAGCTGTTTGAAATATGTAAAAAGGAATGTGGAAATACTTACTATATACAAACACCTGTAGACTTGGATTCTGAAATGTTCCAATGCAGTAGTTGTGTAGGTATTACAGCAGGGGCTTCCACCCCAAAGAAAATTATTGAGGAGGTTCAAGAACATGTCAGAGTTAAGTTTTGAACAGATGCTGGAAGATTCCGTAAAAACAATCAGAAATGGAGAGATCGTACAGGGTACCGTCATCGATGTTAAAGATGATGAGATCATCCTGAATATCGGCTATAAAGCAGACGGTATCATCACAAAGAACGAGTACACAAACGATTCAAGCGTTGTGCTTACAGACGTTGTTAAACCTGGCGATACCATGGAAGCAAAAGTTCTCAAAGTAAACGACGGAGAGGGACAGGTTACACTGACCTACAAACGTCTTGCTGCAGAGAAAGGTAACAAACGTCTTGAGGAGGCATTTGAGAACCAGGAGGTTCTGAAAGCTCCTGTAACACAGGTGCTTGATGGTGGCCTTTGTGTTAACGTTGAGGAAGCAAGAGTATTCATTCCTGCAAGCCTCGTATCCGACACATATGAGAAAGACCTTTCCAAATACGCAGATCAGGAGATCGAGTTCGTTATCACAGAGTTCAACCCGAGAAGACGCCGTATCATCGGTAACCGTAAGCAGCTTCTTCTTGCAGAGAAAGCTGAGAAACAGAAAGAGCTTCTTGCTAAGATCAACGTTGGTGACAAAATTGAGGGTGTTGTTAAGAATGTTACAGATTTCGGTGCATTCATCGACCTCGGCGGAGCAGACGGACTTCTTCACATCTCTGAGATGTCCTGGGGCAGAGTAGAGAACCCGAAGAAAGTCTTCAACGTAGGTGATAAAGTTACAGTTCTTATCAAAGACATCAACGGAGATAAGATTGCACTTTCCCTTAAATTCCCGGAGGAGAACCCATGGCTTACAGCTGCTGAGGATTTCGCAGTAGGAAACGTTGTAAAAGGTAAAGTTGCACGTATGACAGATTTTGGTGCATTTGTAGAGCT
>CAVEKJ010000280.1:0-3251 GCA_963616205.1 Prevotella sp. | reverse complement strand
ATACAGGACTGCTTAAATTGCTTACATCCCTATTCTTTAATCTTTTCGATATCCATGTTTTCAGGCAGGATACAGCTTAAAACTATGGATATGATAAATACAACAGCAACTACGTTTTCCGCAAAAACAGACTGGATAATAGACGGGAAAATATTCCAGATACCGCTCTCGCTTGCAGTTGTGAAACCGATTCCAACAGCCAGGGAAAGAGAAACAATGGTGATATTCCTCTGGGAAAAGCCGCAGGAAGCGATCATCTGTACACCAGAAGTCAGAATGGTACCAAACATCATAATGGTGCATCCGCCTACAACAGAATCCGGAAGTGAAGCGAAGAAATTACCGATCGGAGGCAGCAGTCCTGCAAGGATCATACATACAGCACCTGTCATAATAGTAAAACGGTTTACTACTTTTGTCATGGCAACAAGACCTACGTTTTGTGAGAAGGATGTTACCGGCGGACATCCGAACAGGGAAGAAATTGTGGATGCATAACCATCGCAGGCAAGAGAACCGGAAATTTCTTTTCCTGTGATCTCACGGTCCAGTCCGGAAGAAACAAGCGCAGAGGTATCACCGATCGTTTCCGCAGCAGAAACCAGGAAGATAATGCAGGTGGAAACAATGGCACCTGCGTGAAATTCCGGTTTTACAGGAAGCAGATGAGGCAGAGAAACAAGACCACTGGATAAAATAGAACCAAGATCCACTTTTCCCATAAAGATAGCAATTATGTAACCGACTACCAGACCGGCCAGGACAGATAACTGTTTCAGATATCCTTTACTGAGGACATTCCAGAGCAGGCACACAGCGAGGGTAATGGTACCAAGAAGAAGGTTCTGGGCAGAACCGAAATCATCATTATATCCACCGCCAAAGGATCTGGCACCTACGGTAAATAGTGAAAAACCGATCGAAGTTACTACGGAGGCTGCCACTACCGGTGTAATGATCTTACGCCAGTATTTTGCAAGTAGACCAAGAGTACCTTCCATGATACCGCCGATCATAACAGCACCGATCACGGCAGGATAACCGTAATTGGCTGCAACCGTACTTAAAACAGTGACAAAAGTAAAACTGACTCCCATGACTACCGGAAGTCTGGAGCCGATCTTCCATATGGGGTAAAGCTGGATCAGAGTGGCGATTCCTGCCACAAACATGGCATTCTGGAGCAGGACTGCGATCTGTGCCTGGGTAAGCGCAGGCTGAGCAGAGGCTGCGATCAGCGTGATCGGTGTCAGGTTTGATACAAACATGGCAAGGATGTGCTGAAGTCCAAAAGGGATCGCCTTGGCAATGGGGACGGTTCCGTCCAGCTTGTAAATGTTGTTGATACTGCTTTGCATTCTTTTTAATTCTCCCTTCTTTATAAGAAAAAGTTACGGAACCATCATAACACAGGTTTGTTGCGGAAACCAGACGGATTTTAATGAACAAATGCAATAATAGATGAAATATATCGCATTTTGAATATTTATGCACGAAAAAACAAAATATACTCTTGCATTTTCGGAACTTTTACTGTAGAATTATTAACCAGGTGAACACAAATGTATGCCATACCCGAACACTGATTACGAAGATGTAACCAATCTTAACTGTATCAGTGCTTTTTTAATATACAATGGGGAAATGAGGAAAAGATTATGGAAAAAAAGCATGAAATGATGAGTCTGGAAGACTCCGAACAGCTGAAAGGCAGAATGAAATTCTTTGAGCAGGAGCTGATGAAGCATCATCACATCGATCCCAATCTCTACGTGGAATACGATGTAAAAAGAGGTCTTCGTGATTCTGCAGGTAAAGGTGTTCTCACAGGTCTTACCGAGATCTCTGATGTTACCGGCTACAAACTGGTCAATGGCAGACGTATTCCTGCAGACGGTGAGCTGTATTATCAGGGAATCAATGTACAGGATATTGTAAACGGTCTGAAAGACAGACGTTTTGGCTTTGAGGAGACAATTTATCTTCTGATCTTTGGTAAACTTCCAAGCAAGGAAGAACTTTCCAGATTTCTGGAACTTCTCTCCGATATGGAAAATCTGGGAGGACGTTTTGTCCGTGACGTTGTCATGAAAGGAACCAATGCCAATATTATGAATGCTATGGAGCGCTGCGTTCTTGCTCTCTATACATATGACGATAACCCGGAAGATATTTCCGTAGAGAACGTACTCCGTCAGTCTCTGGAACTGATCGCCAAGCTTCCTGAAATTGCGGTTTACTCCTATCACGCATACCGTCATTTCCGTAAAGACGAGACGCTCTTTATCCGTAATCCGCAGAAGGGACTTTCCCTTGCCGAGAACATTCTTCTGATGCTTCGTCCGGATGGCAAGTATACAGAGCTTGAGGCCAAGGTTCTTGATATCGCACTTGTTCTTCATGCAGAGCATGGCGGTGGTAACAACTCTACTTTTACCACACATGTAGTAACATCTTCCGGAACAGACAGCTACTCTTCCACTTCTGCTTCCATTGGATCACTGAAAGGACCACGCCATGGTGGAGCCAACCTGAAAGTCCAGAATATGTTCACAGATCTGAAAGCTAATGTAAAAGACTGGGAAAGTGAAGAAGAGATCACCGCATACCTGCAGAAGATCCTGAATAAAGAAGCATTTGACCATGCAGGTCTGATCTATGGTATGGGACATGCAGTCTATACACTCTCCGATCCGCGAGAAGTGATCCTGAAGCGTTTTGCACAGGCTCTCGCAGAGGAGAAAGGCATGACAGAGGAATTCAAGCTCTACGATAAAGTTGAGAGCATTGCCGGTAAGCTGATCATGGAACACAGAAAGCTGTTCAAGAATGTCTGTGCAAACGTGGACTTCTACAGTGGATTTGTTTATACCATGCTTGGTATTCCGGAAGAACTCTTCACTCCGATCTTTGCCATCGCACGTATGCCGGGCTGGAGCGCACATCGTCTGGAAGAGCTGATCAGTGCCAACAAGATCATCCGGCCTGCTTACAAGTATGTGGGACATCATACAGATTTTGTACCGTTTGATGAAAGATAAATTAAGTGAATCTTAAAAACAGCGGGGATTTCTGCCTTATTTATTAAGGTGAAAAGCTCAGCTGTTTTTTATTTTTACCTAATTTACATAAAATATAATATGTAAACTAACTGCGCGTTTCTATAAAATACGTGTTTCCATAAAAAAACAAGGCTCACCGCATAAGATCGGATTGCCTTGTTTTTTATAGAGCACCAAGATCGGTTACAC
>CAVEKJ010000279.1:0-3255 GCA_963616205.1 Prevotella sp. | reverse complement strand
CCTACGGCCATGCCTTTATAATTATTATCCATAAATATACCTCCATGCGGGACTGATTCCCTGCGGTGTGGTTTCTTGACCGGTTTTACGTGGAATCATTACCGTTTTTATGGTTTTATTATATCTTTTTTTGCCTGAAATAGCAAGAAATAAATACACAGATATCCAGAGATATATCCTTCTGTCAGCTTTACCATGGCAAAGTTTACTTTGCACGTCAGATATAGTATATTTACTATAACGAATCTTTTATATCAGTTTCAGAAGAGAAAGGGGGATTTTTTATATGAAGAAGAAATGGAGAAAAATGATCGGTGGTATGATTCTCGGGGTAATTCTTGCGGGTAGCACACCTGCAGCTTTTTCTGTGGAAGGAGCCATAACGGAAGCGCAGGCAGCTGTAAAACAACCAGATATGCCTAAGATCGTGTCTGTGACATCGGCAGGAAAAAAGAAGATCACAGTAAAATGGCAGGCAGTAAAAGATGCGGATGGCTATGTGATCTACCGTCGTATACTGGGCCAGCAATGGAAAAAACTCAAAACGATCCCCGGCAGTAAAGTGGTCTATGCAGATACTGCCGTAGTCACAGGCAGACAATATTTCTATACAGTAAGAGCCTACAAAAAATCCGGCAGTAAGCTCATACTGGGGCCCTATGATCGGGGAATTTATACAACTGTGGCAGGCCTTCAGTATGTAAAACCAAATAAAACATCTGCCAGCCTGTATCTCGGGAAGACTACAACACTGAAGCTCATCGGAACAAATGCCGTACCATCCTGGAAATCATCCAACACAACGGTTGCAACGGTATCAAAAACAGGAACCGTCACCGCAAGAAAAACAGGAACTGCAAAGATCACAGCAACACTCTGTGGAAAAAAACTGACCTGTACCGTGACCGTAAAAGCTTCTCCTGCCGTACAGAACAATTATAAAAAATATAAAGCATTTATAAACCGGGAAGGAGAAGAAATGGGCGAGGCAAAAGCAGTCACCTACAGACTGGAAGAAGGCCTGTACGTCGGTTTAAGTTATCTGAAAAGAACAGATACGCTGCATTTCTTTGTGATCGCAGAATCAGAATCAGAAAATAACCTTCCATCCAGTGTAGATATCCTTGTGGATCCTACGAAAAATGCAATTGGAATGGTCACCATGAATGATGCGGAAAATGAAAATAACAAGATCCAAACAACGAGCGCCAGGATCTATCCGGGAACTTATACGAAAAAAACAACACTTACGTTTTACTATGAAAACGGGAAAAAAGTTACCGGTACACAGGCAAAGGATAGCAATGAAATCGTTTATGGTATGCTTACGATCGTAGATCACATTATGAAAAATGAAATAAAAATGTCCATAAAAGATCTGGGCTTCACGGCATTCTGAAGAAATTTATAAGAAACAAGAAGGTGTAAGAAAAATGCAGACACATCAGACAGACTTTTCAACAGGAAACGTCTATCGGAATATCATGGAGGTGGCTGTGCCGATGATCATCGCGCAGATACTGAACCTCCTTTACAACATCGTAGACAGGATCTACATCGGAAGGATCCCGGAGATCGGAGCTACCGCGCTGACAGGAGTGGGCTTGTGTTTTCCCATCATTACTCTGATCACCGCATTTACTTATCTTTTTGGAAACGGAGGAGCTCCACTGTGTTCCATGGAACGGGGAAGAGGAAATGAGGAAGAGGCAGAAATGCTCATGGGAAACACGTTCGTGATGCTCATCGGCACAGGAGTGATCCTGACAGCCATTGGACTTCTCTTTTACAGACCCATCCTTTATGCATTCGGAGCCAGCGATATTACCTTTCCCTATGCAGCCAGCTACATAAAGATCTATCTTCTGGGAACACTGTTTGTAATGATCACTCTGGGTATGAATCCGTTTATCAACAGTCAGGGATTTGGAAATACCGGAATGTTCACGATCCTTATCGGAGCAGTGCTGAATATCATTTTGGATCCGCTGTTTATTTTCGGAATGCATATGGGAGTCCGTGGTGCTGCCGTGGCGACCATTATTTCCCAGCTCTGTTCCACCATCTGGGTCTTACGTTTTCTCACAGGAAAAAAGGCAGTCCTGAACCTGAAAAAAAGCGCCATGAAGATATCATGGAAAAGAGTGGGCAGCATCGTAAGCCTTGGAATGTCCGGATTCTTTATGGCATTTACAAACAGTCTTGTGCAGGTGGTATGCAATGCGACACTCCAGACGTGGGGCGGTGATATTTACGTAGGCGTCATGACTGTCTTAAATGCTGTCCGTGATATCTTTACCATGCCGGTCCATGGACTTACCACAGGAGCCTCCCCGGTCATGAGCTTTAATTATGGCGAAAAAGCCTACGACAGAGTTAAAAAAGCGATCAAATTCATTACCGCTGTCTGCGTGATCTACACCCTGGCAGGATGGGGGATCCTGAAACTGCTTCCGGAATTTTTTATCAGGATTTTTAACAGCGATCCGGAACTTCTTGAAAAAGGAGTCCCGGCCCTTCACATTTACTTTTTCGGTTTCTGCTTTATGGCATTACAGTTTACCGGACAAAGTGTGTTTGTGGCCTTGGGAAAAGCGAAAAAAGCCACCTTTTTTTCTCTGTTCCGAAAAGCCGTGATCGTGGTACCGCTGACGATCCTGCTGCCTTATGTGAACGGCCTGGGAACAGACGGTGTGTTCTGGGCGGAACCGGTTTCCAACCTGGTGGGTGGCTGTGCCTGCTTTTTCACCATGCTGGCAACGGTACTGCCGGAATTAAACGGAAAAACATCAGCTAAGAACAAAATGGAAAACAATAAATAAAAACAACAGCGAGGAGAGACTTTTATGTGCACAGCAGCAACTTACAAAACAAAGGATTTTTATTTCGGAAGAACACTGGACTATGAATTTTCCTATGGGGATGAGATCACCATCACACCAAGGAACTATGTATTTAAATTCCGTCATATGGGAACACTTTCCAGCCATTATGCCATCATTGGCATGGCGCATGTGGCAGAAGATTATCCGCTTTATTATGATGCTATCAATGAGAAAGGCCTTGGAATGGCAGGACTGAATTTTGTTGGAAATGCAGCATATCGCGAAGTGGAAGAAGGAAAAGAAAACGTGGCACAGTTTGAATTTATCCCCTGGATCCTTGGAAAATGCGCCACTGTACAGGAGGCAAAAGAACTTCTTCAGACGATCAATCTTGTCAAAACACCATTCAGTGACATGCTCCCCTGTGCAC
>CAVEKJ010000278.1:0-3259 GCA_963616205.1 Prevotella sp. | reverse complement strand
GTTATCAATCGCGCAGGAGTACGATCAGGCGGAGGATAAACAGGCAAAGCGGGAAGAACTGAGAGAAAGATACCCCAATTGTGAAAGTACAATTAACTTTCTCTGTTGCTGTAACTCCGCAGGAGAACCAAGACCCAATATCCAGTTGGTTATCAATTCATCGAAGTATATGCGGGATTTTATAGAAGAATATCCACCGGACTTCCCGATAAGCGCGGACTGTTGCGTTCATTGCAAGAAAAATGTTGCACATAAGGTACAAAGGGATTACGAGATGGTTATTACCGGCGAGCGCAGGGATGAGGGCGGTATGAGATCTGTGCCAAGGAAAGATAATACAGCCTTATGCTTCACGGAAACATCTAGTGGGCAGTATCGTTTGAGACCACTTTATTATGTGAACGATAAGGATAAAGAATGGTACAAAAATTACTATGAGGTACGGTATTCTGATGCATATGAAGTATATGGATTGACCCGTACCGGATGCTGTGGATGCCCTATATCTTACAAGGCTATTGATGATCTGGAACTGATCCGACCATATGAGCCGAATGTAGTAAAGGCTGCATGGAACATCTTTGGTAAAAGCTATGAATACAGGAGGAAATATAACGAGTATAAGCAGATGCGGATGAACCAAGACAAGGAAGCGGCTGCTAATGTGGAAGGGCAGATGAGTATAGAGGATTTTATAAAATAACAGAAAGGAGCCGAACCTATGCGCATGGTAACGATATATCGGGTTCCTGAAAGAAGAATGAAAAATAGTGAATTAAAGAAGTATATCAATAGTTTTCCGGATGATGTACCAGTAAGTGTTATATGTGCGAATCCACGAAAAAGAAAGCTGTATAAACTGAATAATGTTTTGTTTGTGACAGATCAGGGTCAACCGGTGTTCTGCATTGATATAGGTGAAGAGTATGACATGGATGCAGAAGAGATTGCAGCTTGTGAAGAGGATGAACGTAATGCAGATGGTGTGGAAGGGCAGATAGAGGACTTCCCAGAGGTGATGCCATGATAAACGGAGAGCTGGTAGTAGATAACTTTGCTGGTGGTGGCGGTGCATCCACGGGAATAGAACTGGCAACCGGGTACAGTGTTGATATTGCAATTAATCATGATCTGGAAGCTATACGGATGCATAAGGCGAATCATCCGTATACCAAGCATTATTGTGAGGACGTATGGCAGGTGGATCCGGTTGCAGCCTGTAAAGGGCATCCGGTAGGCCTTGCATGGTTTTCACCGGACTGCAAGCACTTCAGCAAGGCGAAAGGCGGTAAGCCAAAGGATAAGTTTATCCGTGGCCTTGCGTGGGTAGCCTGTCGGTGGGCTGGACTGGTGCGACCAAGAGTAATCATGTTGGAAAATGTGGAGGAATTTAAGACTTGGGGACCACTAAACAGGGGACATCATCCGATTAAGGCAAAACAGGGTAAAACCTTCGAAAAGTTTGTGCAGCAGCTTACAGATTTGGGTTATGAAGTGCAGTTCAAGGAACTCGTTGCAGCCGATTACGGTGCGCCGACCATGCGGAAGAGATTCTTTATGATTGCCCGGTGTGACGGCAGACCGATTGTATGGCCGGAACCAACACATGGCCCAGCAGACAGCGAGAAAGTAAAAGCAGGGTTGCTTAAACCATATGTGGGAGCCTATACGCAGTTGGATTTCTCACTTCCGTGTCCTTCCATATTTGATACATCGGAAGAAATCAAAGAGAAATACGGGATCCGGGCGGTACGTCCTCTGGCTCCAAAGACGATGGAAAGAATTGCAAGGGGATTGAAGAAATATGTTATTGATAATGCAGAACCGTTCATTGTTCAGGTCAATCATAGTGGGGCAAAATCAGATTACTGTAAGAGTGCAAATGAGCCATTGAACACGGTTACTGGAAAGCATGGATTCGGAATTGTGGAGCCATATATGGTGCAGATTGGACAGACCGGATTTACAGATGACAGAAGCAAGGATGTTCGGGAGCCACTTACAACGATTGTGAGTAAAAATGAACACTGTTTAATCAGTCCTACACTGATCCAGTATCATTCTGAAACATCAGATAAATCTGTCAGAGGACAGTCTATCAAGGATCCGATCATGACCGTGGATAGTTCAAACAAGTACGGACTGGTAACATCCTTCATTCAAAAATATTATGGTGGAAATTATCAGGGAAACGGTTCAGACATTAAAGAGCCACTTCATACGATGACCACACTGGAACGCAATGCCATGTGCACAGTCAATCTTATACAGATGAATAACCATTGTGACGGTCGGGATGTAAGAGATCCAATTCCAACAATTACAGCAGGAGACGGACATTTCGGGGAAGTCAGAGCCTTTTTAATTAAATATTACGGGCAGGGAACCGGACAGGATATCAAGGAACCATTGGACACTGTGACAGCACGGGACAGATTTGGTCTTGTAACTATCGAAGGTGTAGATTACCAGATCGTAGATATTGGTTTAAGAATGTTGGAGCCAAGAGAATTGTATGGATGCCAAGGCTTTCCGGATGATTACATAATCGACCACGACTATACTGGCAAGACCTATCCTCGTAGTGAACAGGTCAGAAGATGTGGTAATGCGGTGTGCCCGCCTATTCCTGCAGCACTGGTAAGAGCGAATCTACCGGAGTTATGTGTGACAGAGCGGACACCGAATATGAAGATAAGGACAGAGCAGACTGGACAACTCCGGTTTGCATAATCATAAAAGACAGAAAATTGAATTCTATTATAAAAACGGAGGTGTAAGAAAATGTTTAAGGCAGCAGTAGGAACATGTGCATATTGTGGACAGACATGTACAGTAGAAGTGGATGAAGGATATTCACAGGAGCAGGTGGATGAAGTTGTTACGTCCAAGTGTGCTTGCGAAGAAGCAAAGGAAATGAGAAAGATCAAGATAAGATCGGAGAGAGCAATAAAAAATATCAATCAGCTGTTCGGAGACACGGACACTGGGATGATTCTTAAGGCAGCAGTCCATGCAGTAGCGGCAGAACTGATTGACGCAGTAAAAATTGACATCGGATCCGGCGAAAAGGCAGAAATGAAGCTGAGCAAAGGAAAGATCACAGTTCAGAAAAAGACAACCATTGTGGATAGTCTCGGAATGTGAGGTCTGACATGGGTAAAAGACCTCATAGTTACACCAGAAAGCTCCAGTTCAGTGAGAAAGAGAAAAAGAAGATCGCGGAACGGGATAATGGACAGTGTATCTTCTGTACCAT
>CAVEKJ010000277.1:0-3276 GCA_963616205.1 Prevotella sp. | reverse complement strand
CAATGGCAGTCTCCGGAAGCGCAAACAGTTTTCCGTCAAAAGTTCCGGAAGCAAGAAGTTCCTCCCCGTAACTTTCATACATCTCCTTTATCTTATCCGACGCACAGTTTTTATATACATCTGTCAGGTCTTCGATCAGGTCATTATCCACCAGTTCTTCCAGCGTTTCCCTGTCTGATACCAGAAAAACATCCGGAAGGTTCCGGTCCTTTACCAGGATATTCAGAGCTTCATCATACCGCTCTTCACTTTCCATAAAAACATTCTTATTTTGAATATTCAGTGTCTTTTTCAGATACCGGGTATATGCGTTATCTTCGTAAGTCTGTCCATCCGGAAGGTTAGAATTATTTGTCCCTTTCATCTGACCCAGCGTATACGTTACCAGTTCCGGATATTTTCCCAGAGGCGAAGTTTCTGCTTTATTCCAGTTCTCACGGTCCTCTGCGGACGGAACATCCACGTCTGTTTTTTCCGTTCTTTCAGCCCCCAAAGAACCAAAAGAGCATCCCGTCAGAAGTGTCAGGATCAGTATCATACTTAAAAGCAATCCTGTTTTTTTCAGACTAAACCTCATCTTTTTTCACCTCTTTCGGAACCCGCATCTCAACTCTTGTTCCCTGGCCTACTTTGCTCAGAATCCGTATCGCATAATCCTCTCCATATAAAATGCACATACGGTCATTGACATTTTTAAGTCCATAGCCTTTTGCCTGATAGGTGATCAGCTTCTCCGCCTGTTCCTGCTCCATTCCCATTCCGTTATCTTCCACCCGGATCACCACATCACTGTCTTCCGTAAAGAAAGAAAGCCGCAGGATTTTTCCCCCTTCTTCCTTCACATCCAGACCATGCTCCAGAGCATTCTCAACGATGGGCTGCAGGGCAAGCTTCGGAACCAGTTCCTGCTGCACAGACGGATCTACATTCCACTCCACTTTAAAATCATTGTCATGCATGATCAGCTGGATTTCCAGATAAGCCTCAATATTTCGGATACAGTTTTCCACAGTTACCATATCCGCTCCCTTGCTCAAAGCAGTCCGGTAAAAAGTAGAAAGTGCCAGCGTCACACGGCTGATCTCCTTCTGACGGCTTTTGATCGCCATCCAGTTTATAATAGAAAGAGAATTGTAAAGAAAATGGGGATTGATCTGAGCCGTCAGCGCCTTCAGTTCGAATTCCTTCAGGGCTATCTTGTTTTCATACACTTCCTCGATGAGGCGGTTGATCTCATCCATCATATGGCGAAAACTTCTCACCAGCTGTCCCACTTCATCCTTGGAATCGCTGTAAACCGTAACCTCACGGCTTCCCTGATTCACCTGTTCCATATTTCTGGTAAGCTGCTCGATCTTTCTGGTAAACAACTTGGAAAATGTCATTCCCAGCACAATGATGATCACAACACAAAGACCGATCAGTGGAATCTCGCTGATCAGAACCTTTGAAACCGAACTCTCGATCACAGCAGGCGGCTTGTAAAAATAATAGGTCCACCTTGTCTCATGACCACTGCTGCTGACATAGGTATATTCTTCCCGCAGACGGTCCAGCATTTTTGCAGTCTCTTTCTGTGCGGAAATATCACTGGCCGCAAGATTTTCTCCGTGATAGACGATATTCTGCTGGTTATCCACCACAAGGCCGCCGGAATTCCGTTCAATGATATTGGCAAGAGGGCGGAATACTTTTCCATAATCCAGTGTGATACAGAGAACAGCCTCGCAGGTTTTTCCATCGTAAATTTCCCGGACTGCCGCAATCTGACGGTTGTCCCGATCCACGATCCACTGCACGGTCACACTGTCATCCAGTTTATCACTCCACCATTCTCCATCCACCTCTGAGAGCGGTGCCAGGGTATATTCGTGACGCACCGGAATGCTTTCCGCAAAAAGCTGTATGCCGAGGATCGCCTCATGATAGGATTTCGGCACGGTCAGAAGCGGGTCCACCACCTCCGTGTACTGTTCATAAGCAGTATACCGGTCCATATCCTTATTCCGGATCACCTCCTGAATTTCCGGAGAATAGGTGAGATAATTCAGAAGACTGGCATAAATCTCAATCTGCCCGTCAATGCTTTCTCTGGTCTGCTCCAGGATGGAATACATATCTTCCATCTCATTTTTCCGGACAAGGCTGCTCATCCGGCTGTGGCTGTACAGAGCCAGCACAGTCATAGGCACCAGAGAGACCACCACAAGAAGGATCGTCAGCTTGTAGCGGTATTTCATATCATTATACTTCTTCAGAAGCCTCTTCATCCTCACTGTTTCCTTTCCGGTAGGATTCCGGGCTGCTTCCATAATATTCCCGGAAACTCCGGCAGAAATACGAAGAATTGGCAAATCCCACCTGTTCGCTGACCATGGCCACTTTCATATTTGTGGTACAGAGAAGTTCCTTGGCTTTTTCCATGCGGAATACCCGGATAAAACGATTCAGGTTCATTCCTGTCTCTTTTTTGAAAATAAAGCTGAGATAGCCGGAAGAAAGATATACTTTTTCCGCCAGGGTTTCCAGATTCAGATCTTCCGCATAATGGCTGTAAATATAGTTCTTGACTGCTGCCACCTCATTTCTGGATTCATTCATGGAACGATCCAGGAACTCTTCGTACTGACGGATATTTTTTTCCGTGACTTCAATGATCTCCTGGATGGTCGAGCAGCCATACAGATGGTCCACTTCCAGATCCAGTCTGTGTTCCCCCGCAAAACGGTTCTCCTGAAACAGTTCCCGTATCACATTGGAAAAAACAAATTTCACATACATAGCCGAAAACTGCGTATTGGACTGATATTTGGATGCCAGGCTGTGAAAATGGCTCCACAACTGTTTCACATCTTTTCTGGAAATATCCTCTGAGATTTTTTCCATAAGCCTGGAATCCTGTTCTTCCTCACCTGTGCTTTTCGCCTCGTCTTCCTCACTGGTGTACACGTGGATATCTGGATGATAAAATTTTTCTTCCATCTGCCGTTCCAGCTGCTCCATAATTTCCGGCAGCTCCCGGTATCCGTCAAAGCGCCGGCTTACCGCCAGATGAAAGCGGACAGGATGAAGACGTTTCAGAAGACTGTAGACATTTTTTGCCACAAGGGTATAATCACAGTACACATCCTTAAAAAGAAGCAGGGACTGACGACCATTGAGGTTCAGATAGAAAAACGACCGGCGAAGTTCATTCTGGATTTCCTGAGGAACTTCATCACTGGCAGAATCAAAAAAAGCCTCCTCCGCTTCAATAAGGATTGCACAGTGCCACTG
>CAVEKJ010000276.1:0-3289 GCA_963616205.1 Prevotella sp. | reverse complement strand
CACTGGCAGGTTTTCCGTGGAGCGAATGTCAAGTTAGGAAACTGACGACAAGTCACTGTACAAAGTTCAATAACCATCTTGGGATGGGACGTGTGTGTAAATATACCATGACACGCACGGAGATGTGTACAGTCGCCGCTTGTCGTACTGCTATATAAGTACGAATAGGAGGAGACTTTTTTTATGGCAAATCAGGTAATGAGAATCACATTAAAGGCATATGATCATCAGCTCGTTGATGCATCTGCAGCAAAGATCATCGAGACAGTAAAGAAGAACGGAGCAATGGTAAGTGGACCGGTTCCGCTTCCTACTAAAAAAGAGGTAGTTACAATCTTAAGAGCTGTTCATAAATATAAAGATTCCAGAGAGCAGTTTGAGCAGAGAACTCATAAGAGACTTATCGATATCCTGACACCAACACAGAAAACAGTAGATGCACTTTCCAGACTGGAAATGCCGGCTGGTGTTCACATCGATATCAAGATGAAAAACCGCTAATAATGTCATTTGACATTAACTATATGATTACCGAATGGTAATCCGCTATAAGGAGGAAGAAAGAAATGAAGAAAGCTATTTTAGCTACTAAAGTCGGAATGACTCAGATCTTCAATGAAGATGGAATGTTAATTCCGGTAACTGTTTTACAGGCAGGTCCTTGCGTTGTAACTCAGGTTAAAACTGAGGAGAACGATGGATACACATCAGTTCAGGTTGGCTTCGGCGAGATCAGAGAGAAACTGGTCAACAAACCGGAGAAAGGCCACTTCGATAAAGCTGGTGTAGCTGTAAAAAGATTTGTAAAAGAGTTCAGATTTGACAACGCCGGCGAGTATGAGGTTGGACAGGAGATCAAGGCTGACATCTTTGCGGCAGGAGATCACATCGATGCTACTGCAGTTTCCAAAGGTAAAGGCTTCCAGGGTGCCATCAAGAGACATGGCCAGTCCAGGGGACCTATGGCTCACGGTTCTAAATATCATCGTCATGCAGGTTCCAACGGCGCTTGCTCCGATCCGAGCAAGGTTTTCAAAGGAAAACATATGCCAGGTCACATGGGACATGTTCAGGTAACTGTTCAGAATCTTGAGATCGTACGTGTAGATACAGAAAATAACTTACTGTTAGTTAAGGGTGCTGTTCCAGGACCTAAGAAATCTTTGGTTACAATCAAAGAGACAGTAAAGTCCTTATAATAGGAAAGGAGGAGCATCAGAATGGCTAATGTAACTGTTTATAATATGGAAGGCAATGAAGTTGGCACAATGGAGCTGAATGACGCAGTATTCGGCGTTGAGATCAACGAGCATCTCGTTCATCTTGCAGTTGTTCGTCAGCTTGCAAATAACCGTCAGGGAACTCAGAAAGCGAAAACTCGTTCTGAGGTAAGAGGCGGCGGAAGAAAACCGTGGAGACAGAAAGGAACAGGTCATGCAAGACAGGGTTCCATCCGTGCACCACAGTGGACAGGCGGCGGTGTTGTATTCGCTCCGGTTCCGAGAGACTATGAAGTAAAAATGAACAAGAAGGAAAGAAGAGCAGCTCTTAAATCCGCTCTGACATCCAAGGTTCAGGATAATAAACTTGTTGTTGTTGACAGCCTTGCACTTGCTGAGGTTAAGACAAAAGAGATGCAGAAGGTTCTTACAAACCTGAAAGCAGAGAAAGCTCTTGTAATCACAGCTGACAACGATCAGAACGTAATTCTTTCTGCAAGAAACATCGCTGACGTGGAAACTGCAACACCGGCTACAATCAACACATACGATGTTATGAAACATAACACCGTAGTTGTTACAAAGGATGCCGTTGCATCTATCGAGGAGGTATACGCATAATGGCAAGTATTCAGTACTATGACGTAATCATCCGTCCGGTTATCACAGAGAAATCCATGAACGCCATGGGTGAGAAAAAATATACATTCCTTGTACATCCGGAAGCAAACAAGACTCAGATCAAAGAGGCTGTTGAGAAGATGTTCGAGGGAACAAAAGTTAAAAGCGTAAACACCATCAACAACGATGGAAAGAAAAAACGCCGTGGTATGGTAGTTGGAAAAACTGCTAAGACCAAAAAAGCTATCGTAGCTCTTACAGAAGAGAGCAAAGATATCGAGATCTTCGAAGGACTTTAATTAACAGATAAGTCCGAATATACGCAGTCAAAAGCGTGATGATAAAGATTGAAAGGAGAAACATCATGGGAATCAAAAGCTATAACCCATATACACCGTCAAGAAGACATATGACTGGTTCCGACTTCTCTGAGATTACAGCTGCAAAACCAGAGAAATCCCTCGTTACTTCCCTTAAGAAAAACGCCGGACGTAACAATCAGGGTAAGATCACTGTAAGACATCAGGGTGGCGGAAGCAGAAGAAAATACAGAATCATCGACTTCAAGAGAAGAAAAGATGGAATCCCTGCAACAGTTAAAACAATCGAGTACGACCCGAACAGAACAGCTAACATCGCTCTTATCTGCTACGCAGATGGCGAGAAAGCTTACATCCTCGCTCCAGAGGGACTTAAAGTAGGCCAGAAGGTTTACAATGGTCCGGAAGCTGAGGTTCGTGTTGGAAACTGCCTCCCACTGGAGCTTATCCCGGTTGGTACTATGGTTCACAACATTGAGCTTCATCCTGGAAAAGGCGGACAGATGGTTCGTTCTGCAGGAAACGGCGCACAGCTCATGGCTAAAGAAGGAAAGTACGCAACACTTCGTCTTCCTTCCGGTGAGATGAGAATGGTTCCGATCGTATGCCGCGCAACAGTTGGTGTAATCGGAAACGGAGATCACAACCTTATTAACATCGGTAAAGCCGGACGTAAACGTAACATGGGTATCAGACCTACAGTTCGTGGTTCTGTTATGAACCCGAATGACCATCCACATGGTGGTGGTGAAGGTAAGACCGGTATCGGACGCCCAGGTCCTTGCACACCGTGGGGCAAACCTGCTCTCGGCCTGAAGACCAGAAAGAAAAACAAACAGTCCAACAAGTACATCGTAAGAAGACGCGATGGAAAAGCATTATCGAAATAATAAGGAGGAGAAAGCATGTCTCGTTCACTGAAAAAAGGACCTTTTGCAGACCAGAGCTTACTTAAAAAAGTAGACGCTCTTAACGCTGCAAATGATAAATCCGTAATCAAAACTTGGTCTCGCCGTTCCACAATCTTCCCGTCTTTCGTAGGACACACAATCGCTGTTCATGACGGAAGAAAACATGTGCCGGTATATATCACAGAGGATATGGTAGGACACAAACTTGGTGAGTTCG
>CAVEKJ010000275.1:0-3295 GCA_963616205.1 Prevotella sp. | reverse complement strand
GCCTGGAAAGAAGCCTCTCCCTGGCGTCCGTTATACGCTCATCTCACATTAAATCTCCCCAAGAAACCCAAACGCCTCCTCATCCTTCAAAAAGTGCATCAACATATAAGCACACATAATCGCAACCCTCTCCTCCTTCAAAATCCTCCTGACTTCATCCCGGTCCGCAATAACAACTTCAATCTCCTCACTATCCTCCTGAGCAGCCTTACTAATCTCCCCACTGGCATACCCATAAACCGTAGCACAGGACTCATCCGTCATCCCAATCGTTGTAAAATAAGGCTTCTCAAACGCCTCATCCACCTTGATCGGCTCCAGCTTCAGCCCCGTCTCCTCAAACATCTCCCGCACAGCACCCTCATGAAAATCCTCCCCAGGCTCCACAAGCCCAGCCGGAAACTCATAAATATACCCGCCGATCGTATACCGGTACTGCCGGATCAGCACAACCTTATCCCGCTTCTCCCCATAAACACTGTAAATGATCACCCCATCCGGATGATTCTCTCCAGTAGAAAGCTTCATATCCTCCACACACTTCGCCCTGGAAGCCACAAAATAAGAAACCGGCGTATCATGCACACTGGTCGCATCCACCCCATAAAGATTCACGAACTTATTATCTGTAAGCTTCTTCACACTGTTAATCTTACCCATCTCAAAAAAAACTCCTTCCAAAATATTTTTTATACCAAAACACTCATAAAACCATTGTAGCCCATCCCATACCAAAGGTCAATTTTTAGAATCCAATTTTTATCCTCCCGATACTTCCCCATCCCCACAAAAAATGCTATAATCATCACGCTAAATACAAGAAAGAAGGAACCCCTATTGAAAAATCAACCCACCACAGACCAGGCTGAAAACCCTCTGGGAAACGCCCCTGTAGGCAGCCTGATCGCAAAATTCGCCATACCCGCCATCATCAGTATGCTGGTGAGCGCCCTTTATAATATTGTAGATCAGATCTTCATCGGCCAGGGCGTGGGAATGCTGGGAAACGCAGCCACCAACATCGCCTTTCCCGTAACCATCATCTCCACCGCAGCCGCACTCCTCCTGGGAATCGGCAGTGCCTCCAACTACAACCTGGAAATGGGCGCCGGAAATGAAAAAAAAGCCAGCTCCATCGCAGGAACCGGACTTTCCTCACTGGTGATCTTCGGCGCAGCCATTGCCGTGATCGTCCTCTTGTTCCTGAAGCCACTGCTCAATTTTTTCGGTGGAACACCAGACGTTATGCCTTATGCCATTGATTACACCGGAATCACCGCAATCGGTCTTCCATTTTATGTTTTAAGCACCGGTGGCAACCATCTGATCCGTGCAGACCGAAGTCCCACATACTCCATGACATGTATTCTGGTCGGTGCCATTATCAACACCATCCTTGATCCCCTTTTTATCTTCGGATTTGGCTGGGGCATCAAAGGCGCAGCCTGGGCAACTGTGATCGGACAGATCGTATCCGGACTTCTGGTTATTTTTTACTTTGCAAGACTTCGAAAAATGTATCTGGACCGCTCCATGCTGATCCCCAGAGCCCGCAATCTGTCTGCCATCTTTTCCCTGGGCATGGCATCCTGCATCAACCAGATCGCCATCGCCGCAGTGCAGATCGTTATGAACAACACACTTCGCCATTACGGAGCACTCTCAGCTTACGGAAGTGACATTCCCATCGCCTGTGCAGGCATCATTTCCAAAGTCAATCAGGTCTTCATGGCTATCTGTATCGGAATTTCCCAGGGCTCCCAGCCCATCTGGGGCTTTAATTACGGTGCGGAAAAATACAGCCGTGTACGCCAGACATACCGTTATTCCGTAACCTTATGTACCATAATCGCAACTGTATTTTTCATCTGCTTTCAGTTCTTCCCACACCAGATTGTAAGCATCTTCGGAAACGGAAGCGATCTGTACTTCCAGTTTGCGGAAAAATATCTCCGGATCTTCATGCTGATGACCTTTGCCAACGGAATCCAGCCTATGTCTGCAGGATTCTTTACCTCCATGGGAAAAGCAAAGCTTGGTATTATCATGTCTCTTACCAGACAGGTATTCTTCCTGCTGCCGCTGATCGTCATCTTCCCGATTTTTATGGGAATCGACGGTGTCATGTACGCAGGACCGATCGCAGATACTTCCGCATTCGTGCTGGCTGTTGTTTTTGCCAGAAGAGAGCTTGGAATCATGAAAGCCGCAGAACAGAAACAGACAAACTGATACCAAACAAACTTAATCTGATCAAAAAAATGCCATGTAACCTTACTGCTTACATCAACAGTAAAATTACATGGCATTTTATTTTCTCTTACGATCAGTCGCCTTTCAGTACAACACGGATCTTCTTATAGATCACAAATACGATCAGGGATGTTACCGCATATTTAAAGATATTAAACGGTGCAATGATCAGCAGCGCAAAAGTAAGCAGCCCGTTAACGGAGCTGTGTACTGCACTTCCCATCTGGATAAATGTCTCGATCGGCATTCCAAAAGCCTTACCATAAGCCGGAAGCAGTACAAAAGCATTGATGAAACATGCAAGGATCGCTGTCAGAACGGTTCCAACTGCCATACCTGCAACTGCATGCGCTCTGCTCTTCTTGTGATGGAAACGATAGATCAGGCCAGCCGGTACCACATAGGCACATCCAAACAGGAAGTTGGCAACATCACCTACACCAGCTGTCATAGTTCCCTTGGTCACAAGATGGACAAGAATCTTCACAAGCTCGATCAGAATACCTGCCACAGGTCCCATGGCAAAAGTTCCTACCATAACCGGCACCTCGGAAAAATCAAGCTGATAAAAGGACGGTGCAAGAAACGGAATCGGAAATTCCAGATTCATCAGCACACCTGCCACAGCACCCAGCATGGCTACCTGTGCGATCGTCCTCGTTCTGCTCCTTTCCATGGCATTTCCTCTCTGCAATACCTGTTCACTCATAATTCTCTCTCCTTCTTTAGAAATATTTCAAAGAAAATTTCTACAAGAAATAGAAAACCCCGGGAACTTCTTCCCGGGGCCCTTGAGCACGTTCAAAATACTGCGCGTTCTTCTCTCATCCAGACTTTACTGTCGGTCCTGGAATTTCACCAGATCAGCCGCCGAAGCGGGTCGCGGACTATACCGCCGGTAGGGAATTGCACCCTGCCCCGAAGAAATTTTCTTTTATGAGTTTATTATAACTCACTCTTTTTGTAATTACAAGTCCTAATTACCGTTTATCCCGCAGAGACGATCCCTCTCTATTATCAGAATCCAGGAGCTGCTTATTTA
>CAVEKJ010000274.1:2694-3300 GCA_963616205.1 Prevotella sp. | reverse complement strand
GTCCTGGCAGTCAGCCTTTACCATGTCATTTGCTTCATATAAACGGCCGTCGGAAATCTCCTCCAGCGTAACCTCCCGCCGCATCAGACAAGGGTCTCCAGCCCGGTAACGCCCCAGTCTTCAGCCAAGCTTTTCACTCCATCCAGGACTTCTTCCCTGGAATAATCGTGGTCATCCAGATAATCTCCGTCCATATCATTGAGATACAGATAAAATGTAAGGGCAAGTTCCAGATAATCCGGATCATCATCCTCCATATTCATAAGAAGCTCATTTTCTGCTCCGTTGATATCTCCCTCATCGGCAAGTCCGATAATCTTCTTAAAAAGATGGTCTGCCTTTGTATAATCTGCCTCTGCTGCTGGAAGTGTATACTGGGGCATATCTCCTTTAAGAAGAAGTCTTGTGATCAGTCTCGCTATATCCTGAATGTTTCCTGACATTCTGTCATCCTGTAATCCCATGTCTGTTTCCTCTCTTTCTGCTGTCCTGTTCTGCCAGATACATTTTTCCGACCGACGTATCTGCATCTGGTTCTCCGCTCATCCGAACCCCGGATATCTGGACAGCCAATTTATTTAATCCAGTTTAATTCCCGACAAAGCC
>CAVEKJ010000274.1:0-2684 GCA_963616205.1 Prevotella sp. | reverse complement strand
ATGCGTTGTTCACCGGCTCATTGGCCTCTTTCTGCTGTTTCTTCAGATAACGCTGCACATCCCGTTTATTTACTCCTGCACCCTCTTTGGCTCGTCTTGCCTGGAAAGAGGAAAGCTTCTCTTTGTATCCGCACTGGCATACAAAGGTCTCCTCTTTTCCCTTCAGAAGCATCTCCATCCGCTTATGGCATTTCGGACATCTCGCGTTGGTGGTTCTGGAAATAGTCTCTCTGTAACCGCATTCCCGGTCTTCACACACCAGCATCTTGGCATTCTTGCCATTTACTGCCAGAAGATGTTTTCCGCAGTTGGGGCATTTCTTGTTTGTCATATTATCATGGCGGAACGTTCCCTGTCCACTCTTGATCTCATCCACGATCTCGCAGGCATAATCACGGATTCCTGTAAGGAATTTATCCTGCTTGAGTTTCCCGTTTGCGATGTCGCTGAGTTTCATTTCCCAGTCCGCGGTAAGCTCCGGCTTTTTCAGTTCTTCCGGAACCAGTTCCAGGAGCTGTTTTGCCTTGGATGTAATGTAAATCTCATTGCCTCTTTTTTCCAGCATAAAGCTGTTAAAAAGCTTCTCAATGATGTCCGCTCTTGTGGCTACTGTTCCAAGGCCACCGGTCTCGCCCAGAGTCTTCGCCGCTTTTTTGTCGTGGCTTTCCATAAAGTGGACCGGATTTTCCATGGCGCCAAGAAGTGTGGCCTCTGTAAATCTGGCGGGTGGTTTTGTTTTGCCGTTTGTAAGGGATGCGGATTCCACAGTGAGAATCTGGCCTTCCGTAAGGGACGGAAGTTTCTGGTCTTTCAACTTATCCGAAGAATCCTCTTCTTCCTCATCCTGCCAGCCGCCTTCATAAACTTCTCTCCATCCGGCACTTTTTACAATACGCCCACTAGCAGCAAACGTCTCTCCTGCCGCTGTTCCTTCCATACTTACCTGCTCATACACAGCCGGCGGATACAGAACGCTTAGGAAACGTCGAACTACCATGTCATAAATCTTCCGCTCCTCGTTGGTCATATGATCCAGCTGTACAAACTGTTCTGTAGGAATAATGGCATGATGGTCGCTGACTTTTTTATCATCCACAAAACTTGCATTGGCCTGGATCGGTTTATTGGCCAGAGCTCCGGCAAGTTTCCGGTAAGGGCCGGTTCCGCAGGCCTGAAGACGCTCTTTGATCGTAGGAACAACGTCCTTTCCGATATATCTGGAATCGGTTCTCGGATAGGTAAGGACTTTATGATTCTCATAGAGCCGCTGCATGATATTTAAGGTTTCCTTGGCAGAAAATCCATATTTCTGATTGGCTTCTCTCTGAAGCGTTGTCAGGTCATAAAGCCCAGGCGCATAGATTTTCTTTGGTTTTCTGGAAACTTTTGTTACGGTAAGGCTGCTTTTTCCGGCTTTTGCCTGGATCTCCTGGGCACGTTCCTTTTTAAAAGTACGAAGGCTTCCGCTCTTTCCGTCACGCCAGGTCCAACGCACATTTCCTGCCTGCAGGGTGATCCCGTAATAATCTTCCGGTTTGAATTCCCGGATCTCCTGCTCTCTTCTTGCGATCATGGCAAGGGTTGGTGTCTGCACACGTCCACAGGAAAGCTGGGCGTTATATTTACAGGTCAGTGCCCTCGTTCCGTTCATTCCTACCAGCCAGTCAGCCTCTGCCCTGGCCTGTGCGGCGCGGTAGAGATTGTCATAATTATGTCCGTTCTTCAGGTGGGCAAAACCGTCACGGATTGCCTTGTCCGTTACAGATGATATCCACAGACGTTTGATAGGTTTATGGCAGTCTGCTTTGGCAAGTATCCATCTGGCCACCAGTTCTCCTTCCCGGCCGGCATCTGTGGCAATGATGATCTCTCCGATATCTTTCCGGTAGAGCTGGGTTTTCACCGCATTGTACTGTTTGGACGTCTGGCGGATCACCACCAGCTTCATTTTTTCCGGCATCATCGGCAAGGTGGAAAGTTCCCATTTGGTATATTTCTTATCGTATTCTTCCGGATCTGCCAGGGTTACCAGATGTCCCAGTGCCCAGGTCACCACATAGTCTTTTCCTTCCAGGGTTCCGTTCCCTTTCTGATTACAGTGGAGGACTCTCGCAATGTCTCTGGCAACCGACGGTTTCTCCGCGATCACTAATGATTTCATATTTTTATTTCACCTCTTAGTCTTTGGGGCATTTCTTCGGATATGCCCAGGGTTCACCTATTATAGCATGAAAAAAGCACTTCGTCCAGAAAAGGGCTGAAGCCTTTTTCCTGCGAAGTGCTCGTTTATTTTGTATGGTTCTTAGTCGTTGATCATGCACATTTCCCGCTGATCTTGTATCCCACACCACGGACAGTTTCCACAAGATCACCGGCGGAACCAAGTTTCTGTCGAAGGGTACGGATATGTACATCTACGGTTCTGCTTTCTCCGTCAAATTCGTATCCCCAGATCTGATTCAAAAGCTGGGTTCTGGAGAGAACAGTCCCGCTGTTTTTGAGAAGGAGGCAGAGCATCTCATACTCTTTCAGAGTCAGATTTACCGGCTCCTGGTCCACCGTTACCTCATGTCTTCCCGGACACACATACAGATTCTCCATCCGATATTCCTCCGCCCCGTTATCTTCTGTTCTCCGAAGAAGTGCCCGCACACGTGAGATCAGCTCCATCATCCGAAATGGCT
>CAVEKJ010000273.1:0-3304 GCA_963616205.1 Prevotella sp. | reverse complement strand
ACAGCGGTGTAGGAAAACCGCAGGGGAGGGAAAGGCGCTCGGAGTTTCGAAGCCCGCTTTTCCCTCCCCTGCACCCCTCCCTTTCCGGGCACGAGTACGGTGTTGGAAGTAGGACGGGAAGGCGGGCGCTGGCGCCCTGTTCCCTGGATAGTGGAGATATGGTTTATAGTGGGTTTTTTAGGTTTTGGGGTTGACTTTATTTTTGTTTTCGCATAAAATGTATCGAAGATACGGCGATGATGAGAATAGTACACAGGGAGTTATCTCAGAGAGGGGCCTGTTTGGTGTGAGGGTCCTGTGCGCAAACTGTGGAACCGGCCTCGGAGCTCTGCGTGATTGAAGCGTGGCGTGTGTTTCCGGCGTTAACGGGTGTTGAGAGAGCAGCTTTTCTGGCTGTTAACTGGGGTGGTACCGCCGAAGTCATTCGGTCCCTTGTGAGGGATTCGGAGGGCTTATTTTTTTTGTCCGTAAAATGGGACTGTGATTGCAGTGTACGGTTTATGGGACAGAGAGTGAGCCGGAGGGATTCCGGATTGTCGTGGCTGCCTGGCAGCTGGCAATATGTAATTGATCACAAGAAAAAGGAGATTATCATGGCAAAAGAAAAGAAATTAGTACAGGCCATCACATCTATGGATGAGGATTTTGCTCAGTGGTATACAGATGTTGTTAAGAAGGCTGAGCTTTGTGGCTATACAAGTGTTAAGGGTTGTATGGCGATCAAACCTGCGGGTTATGCGATCTGGGAGAATATCCAGCATGAGCTTGACCGCAGATTTAAAGAGACTGGTGTGGAGAATGTTTACATGCCGATCTTTATTCCGGAGTCTCTTCTTGATAAGGAGAAGGATCATGTAGAAGGTTTTGCTCCGGAGGTTGCATGGGTGACTCATGGAGGTCTTGATCCGCTTCAGGAGAGACTTTGCGTGCGTCCGACTTCTGAGACTCTGTTCTGTGATTTCTATCAGAAAGAGATCCAGTCCCACAGAGATCTTCCGAAGGTTTACAACCAGTGGTGTTCCGTTGTCCGCTGGGAGAAGACAACCCGTCCGTTCCTTCGCTCCAGAGAGTTCCTGTGGCAGGAGGGACATACTGCTCATGCAACTGCTGAGGAAGCTGAGCAGCGTACCATCCAGATGCTGAACGTTTATGCGGATTTCTGTGAAGAGGTTCTTGCAATCCCGGTTGTAAAAGGCCAGAAGACAGACAAGGAGAAATTCGCAGGTGCTGAGGCTACTTACACCATCGAGTCCCTGATGCATGATGGTAAAGCTCTCCAGTCCGGTACAAGCCATAACTTTGGAGATGGTTTTGCAAAAGCATTCGGAATCCAGTACACAGATAAAGATAACACGCTGAAATATGTTCACCAGACATCCTGGGGTATGACAACCCGTATGATCGGTGCTATCATCATGGTTCACGGTGACAACAGTGGTCTTGTTCTTCCTCCGAGAATCGCTCCGGTACAGACCGTGATCATTCCGATCCAGCAGCGTAAAGAGGGCGTTATGGAGAAGGCTGACGAGCTTCTTGCAGCACTGAAGGCAGCAGGTATCCGTGCAAAAGTTGATGCTACAGACAAGAGCCCAGGATTCAAATTTGCCGAGCAGGAGATGCGTGGTATTCCGCTTCGTGTTGAGTGCGGTCCTAAGGATATCGAGAATGGTCAGGCAGTTCTCTGCAGAAGAGATACCCGTGAGAAATACACCATATCCTTCGAAGAGCTTGCAGATAAGGTAAAAGAGCTTCTGGATACCATTCAGCATGACATGCTGGAGCGCGCACGTGCACACAGAGAGTCTCATACCTATGTAGCCAGAAACTATGAGGAGTTCGGTGAGATCATCAACAGCAAGCCGGGATTTATCAAGGCTATGTGGTGCGGCGACCGTGCATGCGAGGACAAGATCAAAGAAGACTTCCAGGCAACATCCAGATGTATGCCATTTGAGCAGGAGCAGTTAAGCGATGTTTGTGTATGCTGCGGAAAACCAGCCAAGAAGATGGTTTACTGGGGACGTGCATACTAAAATGCATAAGACTGCACAGGCAATGGCAGTTTTGTAAAAGTATATAGGAAAAAACAGCGGGGCAAAATATGCTCCGCTGTTTTTGTAAATCTATGTTATAATAGCGTTACTGAAATCATATCAGAATATTATTCAGCTGCTGACAGCAGAAGCAGATCATGTAGCGAAACAGGAATGCTTTGACAGGACAGCAGCGATCACCAAGAGGAGTTATTATGACGATCAACATACCACAAAAAGCAGAACAGATCCTGCGTACTCTCAATGCTGCCGGCTATGAGGCCTATGTTGTAGGCGGCTGTGTCCGGGATTCCATCCTGAACAGAGTGCCGGGGGACTGGGACATCACAACCTCCGCCCTTCCGGAGCAGGTGAAGGAACTTTTTCACAGGACGGTAGATACGGGGATCCAGCACGGAACCGTCACGGTAATGATGGATAAAGAGGGCTTTGAGGTGACCACCTACCGTGTGGACGGAGAATATCATGACGGCCGCCATCCGGATGCGGTGACCTTTACCAGGAGCCTTGAGGAAGATCTGAAACGAAGAGATTTTACCATCAATGCCATGGCTTATCATCCGGAACGCGGCCTGGTGGATCTGTTTCACGGAATGGAGGATATCGATCAGAAGATCATCCGCTGCGTGGGAGATCCGGTGGAACGTTTTACCGAAGATGCTCTTCGTATGCTCCGTGCAGTCCGTTTTTCCGCACAGCTTGGATTTACCGTGGAGGAAAATACGAAGGCTGCCCTTGCTAAAATGTCCGGAAATCTGGAGAATGTAAGCGCAGAACGTATCCAGACCGAGCTTGTGAAGCTTCTGGTATCGAATCATCCGGATTACCTGCGGACTGCATGGGAGACAGGCCTGACCCGGGAATTTCTTCCGGAATTTGATGCCTGCATGGAGACAGCACAGAATACCCCACATCACTGCTATACTGTGGGCGAACACATTCTGAAAAGCCTCACAGAGATCGAGAATGACAGGCTTTTACGCATCACCATGCTTCTTCACGATATTGCCAAGCCGGTTGTGAAAAAGACAGATGAGAATGGCAGAGATCATTTTAAGACCCATGGCCCTGCAGGCGAGAAGCTGGCCGGAAAGATCCTGCGCCGGCTGAAATTCGATAATGTAACAATCCGAAACACCTGCCGCCTGATCCGGTATCACGATCTTCGCCCCACACCGGCAGCGGAGGATGTGAGAAGAGCTGTGAATCTCATAGGAGAAGATCTTTTTCCGCTGTATCTGAAAGTACAG
>CAVEKJ010000272.1:0-3310 GCA_963616205.1 Prevotella sp. | reverse complement strand
ATGTACGATCAGCGGATTATCCGAAGGTCTTCCCTTGGCTGCATAGATCTTCATCGAAGCTTTCGGATCCAGGGCGTTACCTCCAAGACCATATACGGTCTCTGTGGGAAATGCCACAAGTCCGCCATTTTTCAGGATCTCACCCCCTCTGTCAATGGCCTTCATGTCTATATTTTCCGCTGTCATAACTGCTATTTCTGCTTTCATCTTACGCTCCATTACTGTCTGATATAGATTCCCTGCTCTTCAATAAAATCCTCCAGATCCTGCAGCGCATCCTGTGCCCAGGTCTCGGACTTCTGAAAAGCCTCCGGGAAAAACATCTCTTTTACAATTTTTTTACCTGTTTCTGTTTTGAAGATCTTTTCTGCGCTTTTCTTTATGTGTTCTTTATCAAGTCCATCCTCAAAATAATTTACCAGAAAATCTGCTTCCACAAGGATCTGGTAATCCATCCCTTCAATGTCTTTGTAGGTATGATGATGTCCTACCAGATATTCCACTCTGTGGATCACTTTCTCCTGAAATCCCAACCTGCCAAGCATCTCTCTGGCAATTGCCGGTCCCTCCGCTTCCTGAGTCTTTCCGTCAGAACGACCGTATTTTTCCATGCCTGCTTTGATTCCGATATCATGGACAAGTGCCGCTGCTTCCAGGATATACATCGTATCCGCATCCAGTCCCTCCCCCTGGCCGATCAGCCTGGAAAAACTGTGCACCTTTACAAAATGCTGAATGTGTTTCGGATCCCCCTGATAATAACGGATCATTTCCATATAAAGTCTGTCGATTCTGTTCATAATATCCTCCTCTCCGCTATCGTGCCACAAGAGCAGCACTTCTGCCTGACAATTCTGCTCATAATACTTCTATTATAGCGTCATTATCGAAAAATTGTCAATCCTGCTCCACTTTCACAATATAAGTTCCTGACATGTCATCCTCAAATACAAGGCTTCCCAGGCTCTGAAGAAGGCTGTCATTCAGTTCTGTTCCATATTTTTCTTTTTCCTGTCCTCCTACAAAGATATAGGAAATATCGTAACGCCGTACCAGTTCTTTTACGGTTTCTGTATCTTTGGATGTATAGATCGTCTGGATATCCGCACTCTTTTCATTGAGATCCGGCACATCATTTCTCCAGAGCCATTCGTGAACATACCAGCCCAGAACTGTCGGAAGTCCTGTAGAAGCAGAAACTCTCTCATATCCGGTATAACTGTCTCCGTTAGCCTCAAGCACCACCGGTGAACCCTCGATATTCTGCTTCAGCCAGCGGATCGCCGCCGCATCCTGTGGAAAATCCGTCTCAAGGAATGTAGTCGCATCCAGTCCCTGATAACCCGAAGGTTTCCAGACATCTCCAAACCAGGAATGCACCGCATTTCCAAAATATCCCACTGTCCAGATCAGGACAAAAAGTCCCACACCGGAAAGGACTCTGATGATCTTCTGTCTGGAGATCACCAGCATACGGTAGATTCCATATCCCATCGTCATCCCAAAAAGGATATACGCCTGATAAGTCAGTTTGAACATGGTGTTCGCTCTGGCATTTCCATTCTCATAAATATCTCTTACATATACAAGCTCCGGGATCACGATCAGACCAATGGCACACAATCCCATGATCACCGCAAAAAGGTCCGGAACTGTAACTGCCTCCAGAAGTCTGTAAAGGCTCTTATGTTTCAGCCCCCGCGTTTTCTCTGTAACAACTGACAGGATCAGCAAAATGGTAAGGATCACCGGAAGCCCCCAGAGAATCAGAAGCTGATACCAGAGAGAATGATGCTGTGCCAGTGCCACTCCCTGTACCATGGTATCGAATTTCAACGTAAATGGCAGGATCACCAGATAAGAGATTCCTATGATCTCCACCGCCTGCACAAGCGTAACCGCCAGGATCCTGGATATTTTCCCCTCAAAGCGGATAATGTTTGCGATCAGTACAACACCGCCTGTCACTACAAAATAGATCACAAAATCCCAGTAGTTCGTCCACTGGAACATTCCAAGAAGTACCGCAGCCAGAAAGATGTGCGGCATCAGAAGCTGTCTCAGCCAGAAAATACTTCTCTCCTGCTTTTCCGGTTCGGGACCTCTTTTTCGTATCATCTTCAGCCACGCATAGAGCAATCCTACAAGAAATGTCACAAACATCACATTTACCACATGTGCATGAAGATCTCCTAGGACAAAAGAATAACACGGAAATTCATGGATCGTCTTGTCGCTGTCATTTACCGGATTATAGCCAATGTAGCGGGTCGCATCCGGAAACCAGTAACTGGCAGTCTCTGTCACTCCTTTTATCTTATCGATCAGTGGCAGTACACAGCGATACACGATATAATGTACATTTCCGGCGATGGAGACCGCAACACCGGCAGTAACTCCTGCCAGTGAAGGAAGATATTTCTTCTTTCCTTCCATTCTTCCGTACAGCCTGTCCCTGGTCATCTGACGTACCAGCGAAAACGGATAAACAAACGCAAACGCAGCCACAAACGTGCGCATCAGGTTATAGGTTACTTCCACCCTGCTGCCTGTAAGCTTCGTAAGAAATACCGCAAAATACTGTCCGCCGTAGTAATAATTAATAGTTCCCTGAGAATACCAGAGATCACGTGCAGGAAGTGTCTTGCTCCGCATCATGGCCTCCATGAAACCATAATCCATAAACTTCTCCGTTCCATACGCCTGCGGCCGGAATCCAGCCAGATAAGTCCAGAGCAGAAAGATCCCGAAAAACAGAAGCTCTTCCCTGAAGATCAGCTGCATTCTTCCAGACGGATAACATTCAATCCCCTGCTTTAACTGCACATGAAAAAGTACAGCACAAAGAATGCCCACAAACACAGACACGCCTACACACGCCGCAGTTGTAAAAGGAAGTATCTCAACTGCAACCAGAAACCAGGTAAGAAATCCGGTAACTGCAATGGCTAATACCTTTGAAAAAAGCCATCCCCGGTCTTCAAACCCGCCAAAAAGCCTTCCTGTAACCGGCATTGCCACCATTCCCATAAACAGAGCAAGAAGCCACCAGGTCCAGAATGTCCATACATCTCCGCCAAGAAGGTATGCAGAAAGTACAGCCAGGATCACTGCTGCTATAAGCTCTGGAAATAATTTTCTGATCTTTGTTTTCATCTGTCTGTTCCTCCTGTATCAGATTCTGCCGCGCAGACGGATAAAATCCGTAAATGCCTGTCTGCCGATCTTTATGATCCGTTTCATATTGATGGAATTTTTGCCGGCCTGTCTCGGTCGGAACGTGATCCGGATGTATTCCACATAAAGATTA
>CAVEKJ010000271.1:0-3315 GCA_963616205.1 Prevotella sp. | reverse complement strand
GCAGTACTGATTTTTATTTTCCTTCAGAAATATCTTGTTGAAGGAATTGCAACTTCAGGTTTAAAAGGTTAAAAATATCATTTCCAGAAAGAAAAGAGGGAATAACAATGGAGAAACCAGTAAAAATGAAAGCAGTAGTTACCTATGCACCACAGGATAACCGTTATGAGGATTATCCTGTACCATCTGCCGGTGAAGGAGAATTAGTATTAAAGATCAAAGGCTGCGGGATCTGTGCCGGAGATTTAAAAGCCTATCATGGAGGAATCCGTGTATGGGGAACATCAGAGGATGACCGTTATATGGAACCACCGTGTATTCCGGGCCATGAATTTTTTGGTGAAGTCGTGGAAATTGGCGAGGGAACACGGGGATTCAAAATTGGAGATTCTGTATGTGCTGAGCAGGTAGTTCCATGCGGAGAATGTGAATTTTGCAAAACAGGAAAATACTGGATGTGTACAAGATCAGCTGTTTTCGGCTTTAAGCAGTATGCAAATGGAGGATTTGCGGAATATGTAAAATTACCGAAGACAAGTATCAAACACAAAATACCGGAAGGATTTACCGCTGAGGAAAGTGCACTGATCGAGCCGATTGCCTGCGGAATGCATGCGCTTGAGCAAGCTTCCATAAAACATTCAGACGTGGTAGTAATTGCAGGAATGGGAGCTATCGGGCTTTCCATGTGTAATATTGCAAATTATGCCATGCCTAAAATGATCATCGCAGTAGAAGTAAAGAAAAACAGAATTGAGATGGCTAAAAAATTCGGAGCGGATGTAGTGTTAAATCCTATGGAAGTTAACGTTGCAGAAGAAATCCACAAGCTGACTGGCGGTCTTGGCTGTGATGTTTATATTGAGGCATCCGGAAGTCCGAGAAGTGTTACACAGGGAATGGATTCTCTGAGAAATCTTGGAAGATATGTACAGATGGGCGTTTTATCAGATATTGTAAAAGCTGACTGGAATACCATTGGTGATGGAAAAGAGCTTACAATTATCGGCTCACATCTTTCTGCAAAAGTTTACCCGGCAGTTATCAGAGGAATCCAGAAAAAACTGATCCGTACAGAAGGTCTTATTTCTCATACATTCAAACTTAAAGATTGGAAGGAAGCATATGAAACTGCAGAAAAAGATCCGGATGCAGTTAAGATTATGCTGGTTCCGTAATTGTAGATTATAGTCTGATATGTTATCATCCTAGTGTATATATACATAAATATAAAAAACGCAGCGGAAATGAAAGATCGCTGCGTTTTTTATATTTAGGACATTTTTTATTTTATGAATTATACTGTGCATATTTCTTCGGAGAGATCCCAACCGCCTTGGTAAAAGCCTTAAGGAAATTGCTGTAATCGTTAAATCCGCACATCTCACAGGCTTCCGTCACCGTATATCCCTGGCTTAAGAGAGACTTGGCCATAGTCAGGCGCTTGGCTGTAATATACTTGTTGATGGTGGTTCCGGTAGCTGCCTTAAAAATCCGGCAGATATAGGAACTGCTCATGAAAAAGTGGGAAGAAAGATCCTCCAGTGTCAGCGGTTCTCGGATATGGGAATTGATATGGGAAAGGATCTCATCCACCTGTGCGTGATATTTGGAACCGGACTGTTCTTTGGGTTCCTGATTCCCCTGGGCGCAGCGGGAAATAAACGCACGGTTCAGAAAAACCATCATTTCCATAAAAAGTGCCTGGTCGAGAAGATCCTCCCCAGGTCCTTCGCTGGACTGGAACTTGTGGATAAAGTACATAAAACGGGTCTGTTCTTCCGGATTCAGATGGATACAGTGAGGCATATGGGTGTCTCGGAAACTGAAACAGTGGTTCAGATCCGTCTTCTCTGTGGAGAGCTTTGTAAGATATTCCGGATCAATGGAAAGAATGATCCGCTCGTGGGTCTGCTGGTCGATCTGGGTCAGGTGATGGCTCTCAAACTGGTTGATGAGAAAGATATCTCCAGGGTGGATATCGTACAGACAGTTGTCGATCAGGAATTGTTTTCCCCCGGAGATGGAATAGTAGATCTCGTAGCAGTTATGGATATGCATGTCCATGATCCTTTCGTCGCTGTAAAGATGCGCGAAAGCGAAAGAATGGCTGTCCATGCAGTTTTTCATGGATTCTTTGCAGGTGGAACTGACCTTCATCCGAACCTCCTCCTTCGTAATAGTAAAGCGGACATCCGCATTCATTATCCTGATTATACGATGGCTGTTCAAAATATTCAATATTTACATCAACATTTCACAAGAAAAGGAACAGGGAGAATGCTATAGTAATATCAGAAAATAAAGAAACGATCCATAGAAAAAAGAAGATCACAGGAGGATTATCATGGAAGTAAGAACCGCATGTTCACCAAACGATATGAAACATTACACAACTGAGAGATTAAGAGAAGAGTTCCTGATCCAGAATCTTTTCCAGGCAGATAAGATCAACCTTGTATACAGCCACATCGACCGTATCATCACAGGTGCAGCTGTACCGGTTAACGAGAAACTTGCTCTGACAGCAGGCGATGAGCTTCGTGCAGAGTACTTCCTTCAGAGAAGAGAGATGGGTCTCATCAACATCGGTGGAGACGGAATCATCACAATCGACGGACGTGTTTACGAAGTAAATGCAAGAGACGGAATGTACATCGGAAGAGGATCCAAAGACATCACATTTGAGAGCAAGGATGCTTCCAACCCGGCTAAATTCTACCTCAACAGTGCACCGGCACACAAAGAGTACCCGACCGTTCTCATCAAACTGGAAGGTGAGGCATCTGAGGGCGTTGTTATCGTAAAAGACGAGAACAAAGTAGAGTGCGGATCTCTTGAGGAGTCCAACCACAGAGTCATCAACAAATATATCGTAACAGGCCAGGTAGATACCTGCCAGATCTCCATGGGACTTACAAAACTCTTCCCTGGAAGCGTATGGAACACCATGCCGGCTCATACACATGACAGACGTATGGAAGTTTACATGTACTTTGATGTAGATGATGACGCATTCGTTATGCACTACATGGGCGAGCCGCAGGAGACAAGACACATCATCATGCACAACGAGGAAGCTGTCATCAACCCAAGCTGGTCCATCCATTCCGGATGCGGTTCCAAAGCATACACCTTTATCTGGGGAATGTGCGGCGAGAACCAGGACTACGCAGATCAGGATTTCATTGAGAACAAAGATCTGAGATAACCATAGATAAAAACCTTCGTGACACCCTCCCCCACCTGTAGAGGTGGGGGCTTCCCAACCTCGGTAAGTTTGGTTCTCGTTCGATAGCACTACTGTACTAAGCA
>CAVEKJ010000270.1:1670-3316 GCA_963616205.1 Prevotella sp. | reverse complement strand
CCATCGAACTCTCCGACATCCAGGAAGGCGACATCGTAGCCATCACCACAGACGATGATGGAAATGCGCTGACCATCAAAGTACAGAACACAGACATGGGCGGCGGTCAGGGCGGCCCTGGAGGAGCACCGGGAGGACAGTCTCAGGGAGTAGACAGCTACGATGCGGCAAATACTTATGATTCCGACACAGAAGTATCCGACACATCTCTGGAATCCACAGGAACAGATGAGAACGCAGCACTTGTCTCATCAGGAGCAAATGTAACGTTTAACAATGTAGACCTGACCAGAAATTCTTCCGACAGTACAGGCGGCGACAACTCCAGCTTTTACGGCGTAGGAGCTGCACTCCTTGCAACAGACGGAAATGCCTATGTAAAAGGCGGAACAGTAACCACTGACGCAGCCGGCGGAGCAGGACTTTTTGCCTACGGCGATGGAACTGTTTATGCGGCAGACACTACGATTAAGACAACCCAGGATACATCCGGCGGAATCCACGCAGCCGGCGGCGGTAAATTATATGCCTGGGATCTGAACGTAGAGACAGACGGAGAATCCGCTGCAGCCATCCGAAGTGACCGTGGCGGCGGAACGATGGTGGTAGATGGAGGAACTTATACATCTAATGGCGTAGGCTCACCGGCTGTATACTGCACTGCAGACATTGCAGTAAAAGACGCCACGCTTACAGCCAACGGATCTGAGGCCGTGTGCATCGAAGGACTGAATTCCTTACATCTCTTTGACTGTGACCTTACCGGAAATATGAGTGACTTAAGCCAGAATGACAGCACCTGGACAGTTATCCTCTATCAGAGCATGTCCGGTGATTCTGAGGTGGGAAACAGTACCTTCCAGATGGACGGTGGAAGCCTGACATCCAAGAATGGTGGCGTATTCTATACAACCAATACAGAATCCGATATCACCCTCAAGGATGTAGATATCACATACAACAATGACAACGAATACTTCCTCCGCTGCTCAGGAAACAACAATGAGCGTGGCTGGGGCGAAAGCGGCAACAACGGAGCGGATTGCGACTTTACTGCAATCAGCCAGGATATGGAAGGCAATGTGATCTGGGATACCATCAGCCAGCTTGATTTCTATATGACAGACGGCAGCAACCTTACCGGTGCCATTGTAGACGATGAAAGTTTTGCCGGAAACGGCGGAGACGGATACTGCAACGTATACGTCAGCGATGACTCTACCTGGACAGTAACCGGCGACAGCACCGTATCCACACTCTCCAATGCAGGAACCATTGTAGATGACTCTGGAAAAACTGTCACAGTTAAAGGCACAGATGGAACCGTATACGTAGAAGGTGACAGCGATTACACCATTACCGTAGACAAATACGAAGATACTGCAGACACATCAGGCAGCGATACGATTGCATCCTGGTCTGATTATGAAGTGGAGAAACCGGACACTCTCTAAAAAGAGAACCTCCCTTTTGTAAAAATATAAATGAAAAGAATCCTACAGAAACGATTGGCAAGCGGATATTCGCAATTTATTCGGTTAAACGTTTCTGTGGGATTCTTTTATGTAGTTCATTCTGTAAATTTCAGCGTTTTATCATCCAATTCCCCCAAGCACAATCCCAAGGATCAGCACCAGGAAGCACAC
>CAVEKJ010000270.1:0-1660 GCA_963616205.1 Prevotella sp. | reverse complement strand
GCACCCCGGAATATAAAGATATTTACACACCGGGTAAAAATATTTCGTGAAGGGTTTCTCGCGTCCTTTGTTGATCTGGCTTTCCACATATTTCCGGCCAAATACCCAGAAGAACATAATTCCTGCAAGTCCTGCTCCAAGAGGACAGATATAGATGGAAAGCACGTCCATCCAGTCTGATACAATGCCCTGGATCAGAAGGGAAACCACAACGCCGATGGCTGCGATCACCGCGCAGGAAGGAATACGTCCAAGGCCTGTTTTTTCCTGGACGGTGGCAATCGGTGCCTCATAAAGATTCATAAGGGAAGTCATACCTGCAAGGAACACAGCCACAAAGAAAATAATAACAATGATCCGTCCGCCGGGCATGGTTTTGTTCAGGCCTGTTTTTTCTTATAGGAAAGATTTGCATAATTGCCATTTACAGAACGCTTCTTGTCAGAATCGGCAGCAGCTACAGTCTGTCTGTCTTCCGCAATCAGCCATACGGCATAGAAAGCCGGGATCAGGCAGATCCACACGCCGGAAAGCCCATAGGCCATGTACAGGATCAGAGAAAGCGCTGCTCCTGTATGGAAGGAAAGAAGTGTCATTCCATAGAACTTTGCCTTGTCACGCTGTGCGGTGTCTTTTTTCATAAGAAACTGTGTAATGGCTGTGGTGAACTGACGCAGGTTGTTGGTGGAAAAAATCGTGGAGCTGTTATATCCGCCGGGAGCCTTGAAGGTACACCATTGAAACGGCATTGCGAAGAATACCGGATAAAGGGCCACAACCGGGCTCATTCTGGCCGGCAGAAAACCAAGCAGCAAAACCGCACAGATATCAATTCCGATACTGATAAAGCGCAGATCTGTGGAAAAATGTTCCGGTATCCAGACCGTAAGGATCACAGCTGTCATATAGATCAGAAGTGCCCCCACACGCAGCATCATGTCCGAAAAATCTCTGCCGATGATATCACGTACAACACCGAGCAGATTGGCTGTCTGAGCATTGCCGAAAAGATCTGCTCTTGATACGATGGCGTAAAGACCAAGGTAGCCTCCGATAAAAGATAAGGTGTAATGGATCAGAAAACGATATTTCATTTCCGTATGCATATGTAAAGATTCCTTTCATATAAAATAGGCAGCTTTCCGTCTGCATGAAGGCACAGAGTATAAGAAGTTTGACAGGTTCTGCCGGACTTTGCCACCCATTATAATACAGCCTGTAAAAAAAATCAAAATTTTTTTAAATTTTTTCTTGCATTTCGGGAAAACAGGTGTTAGTATATATTTCAAGCGCGCAAATACTGTGTATGAGTGCGCCTGTGAAACTGCAGATATGAGACTAATTTACGGAAGGAGGATTTCCAGTGAAAGTAAGATCATCTGTAAAGCCGATCTGCGAGAAGTGCAAGGTCATTAAGAGAAAGGGATCCATCAGAATCATCTGTGAGAACCCGAAGCACAAACAGCGTCAGGGTTGATTTCCATATCGGAACTTCTTTGGAATGTTTGTGAAACGTGCGGCTGCAGTATGAAACACCCGGAAGGGTTGTTCTGCTGAGTAAATAATAAGCATGTATTGCCTAATACCGAGAGGCAACAGCGGTTAAGATCCGCAATTTCGGAAAGGCTGTGATTCGCCAATTACAGCTGGGTGTGTTACC
>CAVEKJ010000269.1:0-3329 GCA_963616205.1 Prevotella sp. | reverse complement strand
ATCATGGCTTCTGCGCCCTGGGAAAGAAGCTCCGCTTTTACATCTTTCATCTTCTTTCCGGCTTTCATGAGAACCTTGGTTCCCGGAAGCTTCAGAGCATCCTCGATCTGATAGGAAGCCGGGATCACGTGAAGAGGCTCTGCCTTTTCTACAAGTCCGGTATTCAGGCGTGCGGAAACTGCACAGAACGATGTGATTCCACAGACGATCTCTGTCTCATATCCCTGTGCCACAAGTCTGTGGTGTACATAAAGATATGTGGAGTATACCGTCGGATCTCCCAGTGTCAGGAATACGACGTCTTTTCCCTGATCCAGAACAGCCTTTACTTTTTCTGCTCCTGCATCGTGATAGCTTTTCAGCACTTTCGGATCTTTTGACATTGGAAAAGGAACTGCAAGGAGTTCTTTTTTTCCAAGCTCCGGATAAGCTCCCTCCACGATCTTAAATGCTACTGTATCTTCCGGAACTTCTCCCGGAAGTGCGATCACCTCTGCCTCTTTTACAAGACGAAGTGCCTTTAAAGTAAGAAGTTCCGGGTCTCCCGGTCCTACTCCTACACCATATAATTTACCTGCCATTTTTTCTTTCCTCCTGTTATATTTTCAGGACAGGATAGATTCCTGTCTGTTGTATCAAACGGATATTTACAATCCTCATTCATTATGAAATCTCTGCCTGCACTGTCACTCCTGTCATGGAATAACAGAATCGGCAGCTGCCTGATCCTGTATCTTATGGATCAGTTTTTCCGCATCCCGGGTCTGTCCCAGCAGTCCGTATACATTGGAAAACACCACGGCGCCCAAAAGGATCTGTTCATAGGAGCGGTGATCCAGATAAAACTGGATCTTTTCCATGACAATGGCCATGGTTTCTTTCAGGATACCATACCTGTCAAGGACTGCCAGTGCCTCATCGGTAGTCCCTGCCTTAAGGATCTCTCTGGCACATTCCAGAGAACCTCCTGCACGGATAGCACTTGCGCAAAGAACTTCCATCCTTCCATCTGCACAGTGGGAATGGGTGTTCATGATCCCTGCGGCAACTTTTACAAATTTGCCGATATGGGCTACAAAAAGAATGCCTTTTACTCCCATATCGATGGCCATATCAATGGTTTCACCTACATAGTTGCTGCATTTGATATTATTTTCAAAAGGGATGGTCATATGCTCCCGCAGATAATCTGCGCCGTAATTTCCCGGTGTCACCAGGATATAGTTTTCACCCTGGCAGAAATGCTGTTTCATCTCCACATGGATGCTCTGGATCAGAGCTTTTTCGCTCATGGGCTCTACGATCCCGCTGGTTCCAAGGATGGAGATCCCGCCGAGGATGCCAAGACGGGGATTAAAGGTTTTCTTTGCGATCTCTTCCCCCTCAGGAACGGATACGGTAAGTTTCAGGCCGCCTTCATAATCATATTCCTGGGCTGCTTCTTCGGCTTCTCTTAAGATCATGGCTCTTGGAACCGGATTGATGGCTGCTTCTCCTACTTTCTGGGAAAGACCGGGTTTTGTGACGCGACCTACTCCGATGCCACCGTCCAGGATGATCTGCGGGCGGGATTTCTCTCTGTTTAAATCCGGCCCGTCCTGTTCTGTTGTTGGAAGGGGGAATTTCTCTGCTTTCACGTAAACCAGGATCCCGTTGGTGGTGTCCGGATCGTCTCCGGCGTCTTTCTGGACTGCGCAGGAAACGTAAGTTTCTCCTCGGGTAATGTCATGGAGCGCTAAGGTGAGGGTGATGCCTTTTGGGGTGTTGAGTTCTACTTCGGAAAGGGATTCTCCTGAGAGCAGCATACGGACTGCGCCCCGGGCTGCTCCGGCCGCACAGGAACCGGTGGTGTAGCCGTAGCGGAGGCGTTTGTTGTTTTTTATGATGTATTGGTTTTCCAGGCCGTTCTTCAAGTTTTTGGCACCTCCTTTTTTTAATGAGTTTTTTTGTAGGAAATTTTTTTTGTTTGGTTTGGTTTAGCTTTTTAAGCTGTGGGAATTTGCGAGGAGGGGAAGCACTCGGAGTTGCGAAGGCCGTTTCCCCTCCTCGCGCTCCTCCCCTCCGGCCACGCATAGGTGGGGCAACGGTACTGGCCATGATGCGTATTGGAGGGGCGATGGATGATACGGTATTGACTGTGTAACGTTGTGCCGATCCGAGGGTGGACGGAAAGCATCTGCTTCGCAGATTGTTCCTGGTTTTGGGTCGTAACTTGATGTTTCCTTTCAGAACTTCTGGGATGCACTCGGAAGGCATATTTACTTTACAAACTACTCCTGTTTTTTGAGTTCAACTTGAAGTTGTCTTTGGGAACTTCTGGGATGTACACTTGGTAGACATATCTGCTTTGCTAATTATTCCTGTTTTTGGATTCAACTTGATGTTGCCTTTCAAGACTTCTGGTACGTAGACGGAAGGCATCTGCTCCGCAGATTATTCCTGACTTATAACCTAATTATGCGTCATCTAACAATGTCACATTATGCATCTTTACAGTCCCAACCACAACACAGGAACAGGCCTGCCGCGCAGGCCGCCTTCCGTCCCCTCCCGGATCGGCTCAGATTTACACTGTCGACAAAGTATCATCCATCACCCTCTCAACAAATTCACGCTGTCATAGTGTAACTTTTTTCCGCGTGCCCAAGAAGGGGGAGTGTGAGGGGGATCTTCGGGCTTCGCAACTCTGAGATGATCCCCCTCGCGGTTTTCATCTTTTCCAAAAACATCACGCCCCCAAACTCTTTGGGATCCCATAACGGCAATTTCCTAAATTACCTTATGCTCCAACCACTTACGGCTATGGAACCGCCAGGTAAAAATGATCCCGCGGATGGTCCAGTCCGCGAACATTCCGATCCAGACGCCCATTGGCCCAAAGCCCATGACACGGATCAAAAATACACAGAGACAGAACCTGCATGCCCACATGGTACAACAGGAAGTGATCATGGAAAACTTCACATCGCCGGCTGCGCGCAATCCGTAAGCCGGGACAAATCCCATGGTCCAGACCAGAGGTTTTACAATGGTGATCCATGTGATCATATGGATACACATAGCCGCACTGGTTTTTTCCATGCCGCCAAGGACTGTGACCGGTCTGGCCAGGATGTAAACGACCAGACAACTTGCAATAATAACACATTCCGCGATCACGCAGAGTTTTTTTATGTAATAGACTGCTTCATCTTTCCGGCCGGCGCCAAGGCACTGGCCTACGATAGTCATCAGACCGATTCCCACGCCGATGGCTGCTATACCGTTAAGATTCTCCAGGATATTGGTCATGGCCTGAGCTGCTATGGCTGTGGTTCCCAGTGTGGATA
>CAVEKJ010000268.1:0-3349 GCA_963616205.1 Prevotella sp. | reverse complement strand
ATGTAGGCATGTTTGTCATCCACACCTTCCGGTTTTTCCGGACGGGCAAAGGCTTCGTAGTTACCGTTGGAATAGTAGATACCCTTGCTGTTTTTATCATATTTTCCACGTTCGGTGTTGCGGTAGTTCTCAGTAGTTTCCTTTACGTGGAAAGTTTCTTCTTCATTGATCTCTTTTGTTTTTTTCATCAGCATGGCTGCGCCGGCTCCGGCTGCCGCAAGTGCTGCAAGTCCCATAAATCCTTTTTTATCTGACATATGACATCCACCTTTCGTAAATGAGATACCTGTTTGTATCGGATTAACTGTTCTTTGTTGCTGTTGAGGCTATGATAGTCTGTCCGGGGAAAAAATTCTATATACAAAACACCGGAAATGTTCAGTTTTTTATCATTATGCCAGATTTGATAAGTTTTTATTCTGCACGGATACCGGCTGCTTTGTTTTTTGCGGCAAAATTGTGGATGGCATTGTCAATGCTTCCATACAGTGCAGTTGCAGTAGCATCCACGATCCCGTGGTAATCTTCACGCATTCCGTTTTTAATCCAGTCCAGCATGATGCCTACAAAGCTGTATTTGTACAGATCTGCGATAAAAATTTTCTGTTCTTCTGTGATGAGGATGTCTTTTGATTTTTCCGCCACCACACCCATAAGTAGATCACAGGTCAGCGCAAAAAGATAATTCTCGATCTGTTCCCTGCCCACGCATCGGTATACATTTAAGATAAACGGTTTGTTTTCCATCACAGCGTCGAAAATCTGCAGAAGTCCTTCATGCCAGGTGGAGGAAGTTTTTTTGCCCTGGAGGGCAATCTTTGCATCCTCTAGGCAGGACCACTCCACAAGATCATAGATATCTTTAAAATGATAATAAAAAGTCATGCGGCTGATGCCACAGTCGGTAGTCAGGTCGTTGATGGTGATCTTATCTAAAGGCTTCTTAAGAAGAAGGCGTTTCAGGGATTCTTCCAGGGCAAGCTTGGTTGCGTTTGTCATAATTGCAGGCCTCCTTTAGGAAAATTTTGAAGTTTTCTTATTAATATAACATGAACGAGCAGAGAAAATCCATCATTGAGGAGGACTTTTCCGCACAGACAGAAATTGTTGGTTTGTGTGAGATTATTTTGTCAGATTTCGTGGTTTTGTGGGGGATGTGCTTGTTTTTAGGGGATTGTTATATTATAATAAGGGAAAGTTAGTGATTTATGATTTTGTGTTGTCGGGAGGCTGTGATGGGAAATACAGTGACGATTTGTTTTGCGAATAATAAGGGCGGCAGCGGGAAGTCCACCAGCTGTTCCAACGTGGGAGCGGCGCTGGCCGGTATGGGGAAGAAGGTTCTTCTTGTAGATGGCGATATGCAGCTGAATCTTTCCCTTTCCTTTTTTGATGAAGAAGAAGTCCTGAAGATGGCTGCCGGGGAAAAAAATCTCTACTATGCCATCGGTCATCAGTCCGATCTCAGTGATTTTATCGTGCATACGAAGTACGAAAATCTGGATCTGGTGCCGTCTTCTACGTTGATGAGCTCTGTGGAATATGAGCTTTTTACAAAATGGCAGAGAGAATTTATCCTGCGGAAATGTCTGCAGAAGGTCAAGGATTCCGGAGTTTACGACTACATTCTCATTGATGCACCGCCGACTCTCGGCGGCTGGGTGATGAATATTTTATGTGCATCCGACTATGTTCTTGTTCCGGTTGAGGCAAGCCCCTGGGGTATGTTTGGACTGGCAAACATGTTTGATTTCCTCAATGAAGTCCGGGAGATCGCACCGGCGCTTCAGGTTCTGGGAATCGTAGTAACCAAGGCAGATGCCAGAAAGAATTATTTCAAGCAGACCATGGAAACTTTAAAGGAGATGGAAGGAATCTATCTTTTCGAATCCTTCATCCGCGTAGACAGCTCCATCGAATGGTCACAGGACAGCAGCGAGCCGGTTGTGGAATTCAAAAAAAGCAGCCGCAGCGCAAAAGAATATATAGCATTGGCAGAGGAGGTAATGAATCGTGTCAGTAGGTAAAGCAAGCATCGCAAGAGCAGTAAATGCAGAGAAAACATCCAAAACAGAAGAGAAAGTTACAGAGGTAAAAGCTGTAGAAGCAGCAGAAAAGGCGACAGAAGTAAAGGCAGAAACCGCAGAAAAAACCGCCACAGCAAAGAAAACCGCAGCCAAAGCCCCGGCGAAAAAGACAGCAGCAAAGTCCAAATCAGCCACAACAAAAACAACAGCCAAGAAAACCACAACCAGAAAAACAACAACACGTAAAACCGCAGCCAAGAAAACAGCTGCCGCAGAAACCGCAACCGGAACCATAGCCCAGAACGTCATCGCCGGAGGAAACGCCGACGAACTCCAGGCCAAATTCCTGACCCCAAAGAAAGACGAGCCAAACAACAACCAGCCGGTAGGAATTAAAGATGAGCTTCCGGTTTATCTGCTGTAATTTGTAAAAATTATAGACAACAAGCAAAAAAAATAAAAACTGCTGTATATCTACATCATTATTGATAAGACATACAGCAGCTTTTTTATTTAACCGAAAATAATCTCAGTGGGACAGCGAAGCGCCTCCCACGTCCGTCTGGAACCAGTCAACATTCAACTCCTACTGTCTTGTTGCACCAAGCGTGCCCAAGAGGGTGGGAGCTTTAGCACTGGGAAGAAAAATCATTCCGACAAGCTGCACGCCCCAAACTGCGGAAAATCCATCGCGAATTCAGTTGGCGTAGCCCGCTACGCCGCCATCATCCGGGATGGATTTTCCACAGCTTGTGACGCACATCTTGCCGAAAGCATTTTTCTTCCCAGCGCTAAGGAGGGTCTTCGGGCTTCGCAACTCAGAGATGACCCTCCCTCGTATCTTTTCTACATATTGTAATATGCAGCATACAGACCATTCTGACTAAGCAGTTCAGCATGCGTACCGCGCTCAGCAATACCATCTTCTGTGATTACGATGATTTCATCCGCATCACGAATCGTAGAAAGTCTGTGAGCGATCGTAATAGTAGTACGATCCTTCGAAAGCTCCTCCAGACTCTTCTGGATCCACCTCTCACTTTCATTATCCAGCGCACTGGTAGCTTCATCCAGAATCAATATCGGAGGATTCTTAAGGAACACACGTGCAATGGAAATCCTCTGTTTCTGTCCACCGGAAAGACGTGTACCACGTTCCCCAACATAAGTATCATATCCATCCGGCAGTTCCATAATAAAATCATGGATACTGGCACATTTAGCCGCCTTGATGATTTCCTCATCGGAAGCGCCCGGTTTTCCATAGGCAATGTTATCTTTAATCGTTCCGGCAAAAAGATAAACATCCTGCTGTACCATAC
>CAVEKJ010000267.1:0-3370 GCA_963616205.1 Prevotella sp. | reverse complement strand
GAAGAGTGAGGGAGATCCCGAGGCCAAACATCACAGAAACCAAAAAACCTCAGCCGGAGAGGAATCTAGAAACCGATGTGACCAATATCATTCACGAGATCGGAGTTCCGGCACATATCAAAGGATATCAGTATTTAAGGGATGCGATCATCCTGTCTGTCAATGACATGGAAATGCTGAATTCCATTACCAAAGTCTTATATCCAACCATCGCAAAACGCCATCAGACAACACCGAGCAGAGTGGAGCGGGCCATCCGCCATGCGATCGAAGTGGCATGGAGCCGAGGAAAGATGGATACCATTGATGAGCTGTTTGGATATACCGTAAGCACCGGAAAAGGGAAGCCCACGAATTCAGAATTCATAGCGCTGATCGCGGATAAAATCAGACTGGAATATAAAAATCGGTCTTTAAATTGAATGAATTTTGGAGTATAATTAAATAAAAACGGGTGTACCCAGGGAGGGGAATACAGATGAAAAAAATTCTGTTTGCTACATCAGAAGCAGTACCTTTTATTAAAACAGGAGGACTTGCTGATGTTGCCGGCTCACTGCCTAAGTGCTTTGACAAAAAATATTTTGATATCCGCGTGATCTTACCGAAATATGCCTGCATGAAACAGGAATGGAAAGATAAAATGGAGTATGTAACCCATTTTTATATGGATCTTGGATTTAAAAACTGCTATGTGGGAATCATGCAGATGCAGTATGATGGGATCCAGTTCTATTTCATTGACAATGAATATTATTTCAGCGGTCCGAAACCATACGACAGCGCACCGTGGGATCTTGAGAAATTTGCTTTCTTTTCCAAGGCTGTGTTATCTGTTCTTCCGGTGATCGGATTCAGACCGGATATCATTCACTGTCATGACTGGCAGACAGGACTTGTTCCGGTTTACCTTCACGATTCTTTCCAGGAGAATGAATTTTTCCGCGGAATCAAGACTGTTATGACAATACATAACCTGAAATTCCAGGGTGTATGGGATGTTAAGACTGTGAAAGATATTACAGGCCTTTCCGATTATTACTTTGCACCGGATAAACTGGAAGCATACAAGGACGCAAACTTTCTGAAAGGCGGTATGGTATTTGCAGATGCCATTACCACAGTAAGTAATACTTACGCGGAAGAGATCAAGACACCATTCTACGGTGAGAAGCTGGACGGCCTTCTCAATGCGAGAGCCAACAGCCTGCGTGGTATTGTAAATGGTATTGATTACAATGAATTCAACCCGGAGACAGATCCGAACATCACCAGAAACTATAATGCCAAGAACTTCCGTAAGGAGAAGATCAAGAACAAGATCCAGCTTCAGAAAGATCTTGGACTTGAGCAGGATCCGAAGGCTATGATGATCGGTATCGTATCCCGTCTGACAGACCAGAAGGGATTTGACCTGATCGCGTACATCATGGACGAGCTGTGCCAGGATGCAGTTCAGATCGTTGCTCTTGGTACCGGTGAGGAACGTTATGAGAACATGTTCCGTCACTTTGACTGGAAGTACCATGGCAAGGTTTCCGCACAGATCTACTATGATGAGGCAATGTCTCACAGGATCTACGCATCTTCCGATGCGTTCCTGATGCCGTCACTGTTTGAGCCGTGTGGCTTAAGCCAGCTGATGAGCCTTCGTTACGGAACACTTCCGATCGTCAGAGAGACCGGCGGTCTGAAGGATACGGTTATTCCGTACAATGAGTTTGAAGGAACAGGAACCGGATTTTCATTTGTAAATTACAATGCACATGAGATGCTTGCTACGATCCGTTATGCGGAGAGCGTATATTACGATAAGAAGCGTGAGTGGAATAAACTGGTAGATCGTGCGATGGCAGCAGACTTCTCCTGGAATAATTCCGCACGTCAGTATGAAGAGATGTATAACTGGCTGATCGGTGAGTAAGTCCCTTTCGTTGTACACGTAAAAGTGATATGTAAATGCAGACGACAGAGAAATCTGTCGTCTGTTTTTTATACTTTTAAATTGTGCTTAAATGAGAAAAAATAATAATGTTAATGATAAATAACTTTTAAATTTATGCTATTTACATAAAACTTATAAAAATATTCAGTTATTGTCAAATAACTTAAACTATGTTACATTTATATCAGTGGAGAATACGTATATGGGTATTGACCATATAAAATGTACTTATGATGAGGTGACGAAATGACACTGGATAAACTAAATACTGGTGAATGTGGAAAGATCATCCATGTTCATGGTGAGGGAGAGTTAAGGCATCATCTTCTGGATATGGGACTTACACCGGGAACTGAGGTATCCCTTCGTAAAACAGCTCCCATGGGGGATCCCATTCAGCTGGAACTGCGGGGCTATGAACTGACGTTGCGGCTTGCGGAGGCTGCAAAAATCGAGATTATGGAAATTGAGGCGATTCCGGAAGAACCCTGTGAGGATAAGAGACATCGTTCCATTGCACATCCGGGAGTAGGGGAACTTGGAAAAGCCAGGGATTATCGGAAGAACAGGATTGGAGAACCTATTGCAAAGGGTCAGGCGATCACATTTGCGTTGGCCGGTAATCAGAATTGTGGAAAGACAACGCTTTTTAATCAGCTGACAGGTTCCAATCAGCATGTTGGGAATTTTCCAGGTGTAACCGTGGACAAGAAGGAAGGAACGATCCGGCGTCATTCGGAGGCTACGGTGACGGATCTTCCGGGAATTTATTCTCTTTCCCCGTATTCCAGCGAGGAGATCGTGACAAGAGATTTTTTGCTCAATGAGAAGCCTTCCGGTATTATCAATATTGTAGATGCATCCAATATCGAGAGAAATCTTTATCTTACCATGCAGTTGATGGAGCTGGGAATTCCCATGGTGCTTGCGCTGAATATGATGGATGAAGTAAGAGCTAATGGAGGTTCCATCCGGGTTAACGAGCTGGAAGAGATCCTGGGGATCCCGGTAGTTCCCATTTCTGCGGTGAAGAATGAAGGAATCGATGAACTGATCGACCATGCAGTTCATGTGGCTATGTACAGAGAAGCGCCGGGAAGGATTGATTTCTGCACAGAAAACCAGTCACCCGGGGATCCGGTAGGATCTGTTCATCGCTGTATCCATGCGACAGCTCATTTGATCGAACCCTACGCAAAAAAAGCAGAGCTTCCTGTCCGTTTTGCGGCAACGAAGATCGTAGAAAAAGACCGGCTGATCGAAGAACGGATGGACATTCCGGAAGGTGAGAAAAAAGTTCTGACAGAGCTTGTGGATGTTATGGAAAAAGAAGGCGGACTTGACCGGGAAGCCGCACTTGCCAATATGCGCTTTAATTTTATAGAAACACTCTGTGAGAAAACTGTGGTGAAACCGACGGAGAGC
>CAVEKJ010000266.1:1449-3377 GCA_963616205.1 Prevotella sp. | reverse complement strand
TTCCAATCTCATAAGTAGACTGTCCATTTGTATAAATGTAACAAAGACCTCGTGCGATATAATCCATCGCCATAGTTGCGATAAATGCTGTCAGTTTTACTTTTGCTACAAGAAAACCACTGAACATCAGGACAACTGCACTGATCAGAATCGCTACGATAACTCCAAGTGCAAGAGAACCTGTGGTTAAGTAAACCTGTACGGAAACCATTCCGGAAAGGGCTACTACAGATCCAAGAGAAAGATCGATCTGTCCACTGATGATCAGGACTGCCTCAGCCAGTGCCAGGATACCTGTTACACTGATCTGTCTCAGAACGTTGGTTACATTTTTTACGGAAAGGAATCCAGGGATCAGAATTGCTCCGACCACCAGAAGTAATACAAGTACCAGGCCAATTCCATATTTTTTCATCAGCTGGCTTCCGATTCCTTTTCCTGCTTTTTTTGCTTCACTCATAATCCGGCTCCTCCTACTGAATAATTGATCAAAGATTCCATAGTCAGTTCTTTTCTGCTTAATTCTCCTGTTACTCTTCCTTTATACATAATCGCTGTCCGGTCACACATTCCGATAAATTCCGGAGTTTCTGATGAAATCATGATGATTCCTTTTCCCGCTTCCGCAAGATCCGTCATCAGTTTGTAGATCTCATGTTTTGCTCCGATATCAATTCCTCTTGTCGGTTCATCCAGGATAATGATATCCGCATCCGTCATCAGACATTTACAGAGAACAACTTTCTGCTGATTTCCTCCGCTCAGGTTCTGAACGGTGCTGTCCGTTCCCGGAGCTTTTACCTTGATGTCCTTAAACAGCTTTTCTGTGATTTCCTCTTCTTTCTTCTTCTGAAGAAATCCATGAACGGAAATCTTCTTTAAACTGGAAATGGAAATATTCTCTTTAATATCTCTGCAAAGAATCAGTCCCAGACGACGTCTGTCTTCGGATGCCATTACGATTCCGTTATCAATGGCGCCGCTTACACTGTTATATTTCACTTCTTTTCCCCGTATAAAAATCTTTCCGGAATCTGCCTTGTCAAGTCCTGCCAGGATTCTTACAACCTCTGTACGTCCGGCTCCCATCAGGCCTCCAAGTCCGAAAATCTCACCGGCATGTACGGTAAAGGAAATATCCTGTATTCTGCTTTCTTTGCAGGTAAGATGTTCCACACGTAAGATTTCTTCGCCGATCTCATTTCTCTTCTCCGGATAAACTTCTGTGATCTCACGTCCAACCATCAGTTTTACAAGAAGATCTCCATCGTACTCGGAAACCGGTGCTGTCTGGATATGTTTTCCATCCCTCATGACGGTTATGTAATCCGCGATCCGGAAGATCTCGTCCATTTTATGAGAAATATAAAGGATCGTGATTCCTCGTTTTTTCAGCTCATCGATCTTTTTGAAAAGACGTTCCACCTCATCACTGGACAGTGCAGATGTTGGCTCATCCATGATCAGGATTTCAATGTTTTCACCCTGTACGGATTTTGTGATCTCCATCAGCTGAATATCCGATACGGAATATTCTCTTAACGTTTTCTTCGGATCATAATCAAGATTCTCTCTTTTCAGGATCTCTCTTGCTTCCTGACGGGATTTCTTCCAGTCGATAAAACATCCTTTTCTCGGCTCCCTGCATAACATCAGATAATCTTCCACTGTAGTGTCCGGCATATAGGAAAGCTCCTGGTAGATCATTGCAACGCCTGCATGGTTTGCTTCAGAAGCAGTTTTAAATCTTACCGGTTTATCATTGATGTATACCGTTCCTGCTGTTGCCTGATAGGAACCGTTCAGAATTTTCATCAGCGTGGATTTTCCGGCTCCGTTTTCTCCCATTAATACATGTACGCAGCCTTTTTTTATTCCAAAGCTGACATTATCCAGTGCTTTTACTCCAGGAAATTCCATGGTAATGG
>CAVEKJ010000266.1:0-1367 GCA_963616205.1 Prevotella sp. | reverse complement strand
TATAACCCTCATCCATTATTGGCCTCCTTTTCCTTAAAACATTTACTAAAATATATTGTTTCTTTATCTGTTTTATATTTATGTTTATTCAAAATGCTGTTTATATTCTACAGATATTGCTATTTTTCGATATTTTTCTACAACTCACTCCTTTTCTCGTATTGTTGTTTTTGTTATTCCGCTGTGTTTTATAAATTATTTATATCATTCTCTGTGGTTTATGTCAATAAACAGTTTTACTAAATATTTTACTTGCGGATTGGTGATTATGTTGAATCATTTTTTCAGTATTCTCATTGACTTTTTCACTTTTTTAAGTTAAAATTTAGTAAATATTTTAGTAATGTTTTATTATGTACACGACAAATGGCATTCTATCTATAAGAAATCGAGGTACTTACATGAAAGTAAAATTAAAAGATATCGCTTCGAAAGCAGGCGTTTCATCGACAACCTGCTCTCTGATCCTCAACAACCGCCCGATCAATGTATCTGAAGAAACCAAAAAAAACGTTCTGAAGGTCGCCCAGGAAATGGGCTACACCAGCAAGCAGAAAATCCGTAATTTTGGACTCATCATTCCGGATATTGGAAATCTTTACTATACAGAACTGATCAAGCATGTATCACGAACCGCCCAGAATTTTGGATACAATCTGATCATTTCAGGTTCAAACAACAATATTGATCAGGAAATCCTTAATATCCAGCAGCTGATCCAGTCACGGGTGGATGGTATTCTGATTTCTCTTGTTCCTCACCGTACAGATCCGATCCCTCTGTTTACTCTTTTGCGAAGGGTGTCCGATAACAATATCCCTATTGTGATCATGGACTGCTCCCTCAATACTCTTGGATGCTGCTCTGTCGATGTTGACGACTATTACGGCGGCTACCTTGCCACCGAGCATCTGATTTCCCTGGGCCACAAAAAAATCGGCTGCATCAGCGGAAACATAGGAAGTGTTCTGAGCCCGCAGAATCGTCTCACCGGTTTTGAAGCCGCTCTGGCAGAACACAACATTCCTTATGATGACTCCCTTGTTATCCACGGAGACTACTCTGTCGAATGCGGATATAAATACGCCCCGGTTCTTCTGGAGCATGGAGCCACAGCCATTTTTGCCCACAATGATATGATCGCCCTTGGCGTTTATCATTATCTTCGGGAGAATCATGTCCGCGTGCCAGATGAGATTTCTCTGATCGGTTTCGATGATGTTCCGATCATTTCCTCCATGGAACTTCCTCTTACTACAATTGCCCAGCCGATCCAGACTCTGGCAGAGCGCAGCATTGAGATTCTGATGGAGGCTATCCAGACCCCGTCTCAGGAAAAAGTTTCGATCACACTGACCGGTCAGATC
>CAVEKJ010000265.1:969-3429 GCA_963616205.1 Prevotella sp. | reverse complement strand
TCCTGGGTAAGATCGAAGAACAGTTTGAAGCCTACAATGAAACAGGAATGCTGGAAGAGATCACACCTTCTCAGGTGGTAGAGAATCCGGCGGAGGGATAGAAATGGAGATCGAAGAAGAATTTATATCCGGTTTCTGCCGTACCATGAACGGAGGCGAGACCGTCTGTTGTGAGTATACACGGCAGGAGGATGGCAGCAGGAAGCTGACCTTTATGGACTGCGCCCATGAAAGATGCGTAAACACAGGAGCCTGTGAGATCTTTAAACAGGCACACGAACTGGAACAGAAATAGCAGGAAACAGAAAAAACAAAAATAGAGAATATCAAAGACAGAAAGGCAGGAGATGTACGTATGAAACACACAGTAGATGCAATGGGAAAACAGTGCCCGATCCCGGTGGTAATGACCAAGAAGATCCTGGATAAAGCAGAGCAGGGAGATGAGATCCAGATCCTTGTGGACAATGAAACCGCAGTGAACAATTTAAGCAGACTTGCCGGAAGTACCGGATGCAGCTTCGTATCCAGAAAGACAGAAGATGGTTACGAGATCAATATGACCGTAAAATCCGATTCTGCTGCAAGAAGCCAGGCAGAACCTGAAATTGTCTGCACACCATCTGTACCCCAGGGGGATTATGCAGTAGCCATTACCTCAGATAAGATGGGAGATGGAGATCCGGAGCTTGGTGCGATCCTGATCAAGGGATTTGTCTATGCGCTGACACAGCTGGAGACACCGCCGTCAGTTATGCTGTTTTATAATGGCGGAGCCAGACTTACCGCACAGGATTCCCCATGTATCGAAGACCTTAAGACATTACAGGAGCAGGGAACCGAGATCCTGACCTGCGGAACCTGCGTGAACTTCTACGGACTGAAGGAACCGGCAGTGGGAACTGTGACAAATATGTATGCCATTGCGGAAAAACTTGCAAAAGCAGGAAAAGTGATCCGTCCGTAAAGAAAACAAGACCATACAGAAATGCCGCAGGCTCTGAAAAGCTCTGCGGCATTTCTGATATCCGGTGGCAGTAGAACCGGCTGTTTTTCGTAAGTTCCGGTTTTATAATTCCACATCAAGATGCTGTTCTTCGATATGATGACGTTTTGCATAACCGGTAAGCATCAGTGTCAGCGCACCGTCACCGGTTACGTTACATGCAGTACCGAAGCTGTCCTGCAGTGCAAAGATCGTAAGCATCAGAGCAGTGCCGGAACTGTCAAATTTCAGCACACCGGTGATGATGCCAAGAGAAGCCATGACCGTTCCGCCGGGAACACCGGGAGCGCCGATGGCGAAGATACCGAGGAGAATGCAGAACAGCACCATAGTACCTGGGGTAGGAACAGCACCATACAGGATCTTGGAGACTGCCATACAGAAGAAGACTTCTGTGAGGACAGAACCACAGAGATGGATATTTGCAAACAGAGGGATCCCGAAGCTGACCAGGTCCTTGCGGAGAGGTTTTGCTTTGGAAGCGCACTGCAGTGCAACTGCAAGGGTGGCGGCAGAGGACATGGTTCCTACTGCTGTCAGGTAAGCCGGCCCGTAATGCCGGATCACTTCCAGAGGATTTTCTCCGGAATAAAGCCCTGCAACTATGTACAGAAGCGCCATCCAGATGAAATGCCCTGCCAGGACCAGTACGATGATCTCAAGGAAAACAGGCAGCTGTCTGGTAATGGTACCTTCATAGGCAAGGCCGCAGAAAGTGGAACCGATGAACAGCGGAAGAATGGGAATGATGATCCGCGCTACCAGAGAAAGAACGATCTTCTGAAACTCATCCAGGATCCCGGTGATCAGTTTTGCTTTTGTCCAGGTGGCGGCAAGTCCAAGCATCACTGAAAAAACAAGGGCACTCATAACCGACATGATCTGCGGGATCTCCAGCTCAAAGATCACTTCCGGCAGCTGTTTCAGTCCGGCAGCATAGGAGTGGATGGACAGATGCGGAATGATCAGAAAACCGGATGCAGTGGAAAAAAGTGCGGCGCCTACAGAAGAACCGTAAGCGAGCACAACGGAAACTCCCAGCATCACCGATGCATTTTTTCCAAGTTTGGTAATAGACGGGGCAATGAATCCCAGCACGATCAACGGTACACAGAAAGTGATGATCTGGCCCAGAATGTACTTGACAGTAACCACAATATTAAGAACTGCCATGGAGAGCCCGTTGGTGCTGTACCGGTTCAGGAAAAGTCCGGCAACGATACCCAGGATCACAGCCACCAGAAGCTTAAAGGGCAGACTTTTGAAAAAAGATGTTTTTTTCATTGGAAAACCTCCTCGGATAGTATAAAATAAAGCCAGAGTTTATTATAAGAGCATTTAATAAAAAGCACAAGGAGATTTGACATGATTTATCTGGATAACGCTGCTACAAGCTTTCACAAACCGGAATGTGTGGCAAGAGCTGTAATGGACGCCATGCAACATGCAGGAAA
>CAVEKJ010000265.1:0-930 GCA_963616205.1 Prevotella sp. | reverse complement strand
GGAAACAGTGGAAGAGGCAGCAGCGGAGAAGCTATGGAAGCTTCCAGACTTATTTTTAATACAAGATGCCAGATCGCGGAAATGTTTGATGTATGGGGACCGGAATGTGTGGCATTTACTTCCAATGACACCGAGGCTCTCAATATCGCCCTGCAGGGAACGCTTCATCCGGAACAGGGGAAAGTCCATGCGATCTGTACGGAGATGGATCACAACAGTGTGCTCCGGCCTTTATATCGTTTGGAAGAAAAGGGCATGGAACTGACGATCCTGCCTGCAGACCGGAGGGGAAGGATCTCCCTTGCAGACCTTGAGGCAGCCGTCCGTCCGGAGACGAAAGTGATCGTATGTACCCACGCATCCAACCTTACCGGGAATCTCAATGATATCCGTGCCATCGGCGAGATCGCACGGAAACATGAGAAACTTTTTCTTGTAGATGCTGCCCAGACAGCCGGAGTTTTTCCGATTTCCATGAAAAAAGATCATATAGATATCCTTTGCTTTTCCGGACACAAAGGCCTTATGGGACCTCAGGGTACAGGAGCGATCTGTGTGCGCCCGGGTGTACATGTGGAACCTCTGAAAGTAGGCGGAAGCGGGATCCTCACCTTTCAGAAAGAACATCCCCAGGATATGCCGGAAGCGCTGGAGGCCGGAACCTTGAATGGCCATGGGATCGCAGGCCTTGGTGCAGCCCTTGCATGGATCAGAAAAACCGGAACAGAAAAGATCCGCAAAAGAGAACAGATGCTGATGTGGCGTTTTTATGACCAGGTAAAAGAAATTTCGGGAGTCACTCTGTACGGAGATTTTTCCCAGGAAGACCGCTCGCCGGTGGTAACATTGAATATTGAAGGGATGGGTTCTGCAGAAACTGCCATGATCCTAAGTGAGGACTACGGGATCAGTGTAAGAGCGGGCGGGCAC
>CAVEKJ010000264.1:0-3452 GCA_963616205.1 Prevotella sp. | reverse complement strand
GCAGCGGCCAGAGATACGGGGTGAATGTGATCCTGGATACCCTGCGGGGAGCGTCCACAGCCAAGATCCGACAGTACAATATGGACGAAAATCCGGAGTATGGTGTCTGTGCAAAGATCCCTGCGCACCGTCTGCGGCAGATCTTTAATTATCTGGTGTTGCGGGAATATCTGCATCTGACCGATGACGGATATACCATTGTGAAGCTTACCGCCTCTTCAAAGTCGCTTCTGGAAGAAGAACATATCGTCACAATGAAGATGCCAAAAGAGCAGGAACCGAAGAAAAAAGAGAAGCGGAGCAGGCTTCCGAAATCTGCAGTTGGTGAGCTGTCTGAACAGGATGAACCGCTTTTTCAGAAACTCCGTGCCCTTCGCCTGGAGATCGCCAGAGAAGAAAAAATTCCTCCTTATATGGTATTTTCCGACAAAACTCTCATCCATATGTGTATTCTGAAACCTGGAAACGAAGAAGAAATGCTGAATGTGACAGGAGTCGGCAGGCACAAGTACGAAAAATACGGAAAAAGGTTTATGGATGCGGTGCAGAATCTGTAGGAAAGAGACATTTGCCGTCGGAAAATGGAGAGCGAAATGTTCTGAAATTTCTTGCATTTTAAGGTGGCATTTGTTAGAATAAAACAAGCAGGAAACGTCCGGCGGCCGTGGAGCAGCCGGATCGTTTTTACCTGTGGATATTTTTTCTGCTGCACGTTCCGGTGCAGTGTACAGGCATTTCGCAAGCAGAGTTCTATGCAGCCGTGGAATCCCTTCGAGTAGATGGACCGATCTATGAGATATCTGTCGGTCAGAAGCAAGCAGTGAGGTGGATGGTCGTATCCGCTTTCCATGAAGACATAATCTGGTGCTGGTCACGAGGTGAACAGTGCTCAGGCCTACACGATCTGCGTCGGCTTTTTTCATGCAGAAAATCTGCCCTGCCGGCTTTTTTCCCATACAGAAGAGAAGCATGTATTCAGGAAGACATGAACATAGCCCGTCTGTGAAACGGGAATCCGTTCCGGCATGACAGTTCTTTGCCAGGCCGAAAAAAGCTGTGTTTACATACAGACAGCAGATGCAAAGGAAAAATCACAGAAATAATAAAACAGCTTAATTTCTGAAAAAGCAGGATATCCGCAATGTATGCGAATTCCTGCTTTTTGTCATGCAAGGTTTTGCAAAGTGCCATTGAGATATGGGCAAAATATTTCATCGTCTTTTATATTTGCCGGGAGTGATCCCCTTGTACTTTTTAAATGTGCGGATAAAATAACTCAGGTCATTGAAACCGTTTCGGTAGGCGATCTCCGTGATGGAATCATCGGTGGTGGCCAGCTGGCAGCAGGCCTGTTCGATCCGCTGACGGTTGAGATAATCCATGGGAGTCTGATGGGTCATCTCGGAAAAGAAGCGGCAGAAATACTTGGGTGACATGGACACTGAGGCGGAAAGCTCCTGCAGAGTGATGGGATTGGCGTAATTCTTTTCGATAAATTCCACCACCTGTTTCAGCTGGACGATACGTTTGTAATCCCGCCTGGTTTTCCTGAGACTTTCCAGGTAGTAATGATTACCAAAAACCAATCCGAAAAAGTGGTAAAATTGTCCAAACACAACCAGCTCATATCCGGGTTTCTTCTGCCAGAAGGAATCAAAAAGAGAGTTCACCGCCCGCTGGATATCCGGATGTTTTTCGGTGAAATGGTGATAGATCAGAAGTTCCTGGTGGCTGATCTTCTGCATGTATTCGGTACAGACGGAATTAAATTTCAGAAACATGTTCATATCAAAAACAATGCACTGATAGATACAATCCTGAGGAATTCCGGAATGCAGAACTCCGCTGTTGACAAAAATCACATCTCCGGCTTTGGCTGTAAAACTTTTTTCGTCTAAAGTGACGGCAAGTGTACCCTGGAGTATCCGCATGATTTCACATTCCACATGCCAGTGATAAGACATGACGTAGCGGGGATGACTGCTGTCAATGTGATGAAACTCAAAAGGAAATTCATAGGTACCGCGGAGCCTGTCTTCATTTCTTCCCAGATCATGCAAAATAAAACCCTTCTTTCATAAATTTTATATTTTTTTTAGGAACTTATATGAAAAAGTGAATATTGTACTATTTTTGGCTATTATAACACAAGTAATTTAGAAGATGCAATCGTATAATAAAAACATAGTTCGGACAGGAGTTGTCAGAACCTGAAAAAATGTAAGTTATAATAGTGAATATAAATTAGGAGGTAATTGTTACTATGGCAAAGAGCAGATTAGTAGGCAGCTATCCGGTTATCGGTATCAGACCAACCATCGACGGACGTAGAGGAGCCCTTGATGTAAGAGGATCTCTGGAAGACCAGACCATGAACATGGCGAAATCCGCAGCAAAACTTTTCGAGGAGAACCTGAAATATTCAAATGGTGAGCCTGTAAAAGTTGTAATCGCTGATTCTACCATTGGACGTGTTGGTGAGAGCGCTGCTTGTGCAGACAAATTCCGTAAAGAGGGTGTAGATATCACTCTTACTGTTACACCATGCTGGTGCTACGGAGCTGAGACCATGGATATGGACCCACAGACGATCAAAGCTGTATGGGGATTCAACGGAACAGAGAGACCTGGTGCTGTATACCTGGCATCCGTTCTTGCTACACATGCACAGAAAGGACTTCCGGCATTCGGTATCTACGGACATGACGTTCAGGAAGCTGACGACACATCCATTCCGGAAGACGTTAAAGAGAAACTTTTAAGATTCGGCCGTGCAGCAGTTGCAGCTGCATCCATGAGAGGTAAATCTTACCTGCAGATCGGTTCTGTAACAATGGGTATCGGCGGATCTATCATTGATTCTGATTTCATCGAGTCCTATCTTGGAATGAGAGTTGAGTCTGTTGATGAGGTAGAGATCATCCGTCGTATGACAGAAGGCATCTACGATCACGCAGAGTATGAGAAAGCTCTCAAATGGGCTAAAGAGACCTGCAAGATCGGCTGGGACAAGAACCCGGAAGAGCTTCAGTTCTCACCAGAGAAGAAAGAGGAGCAGTTCGAGTTCGTTGTTAAGATGGCAGTTATCATCAAAGAGCTGATGAACGGCTGTGACAAACTTGACCCGAAATTCTCCGAGGAAGCAATCGGACACAACGCTCTTGCAGCTGGATTCCAGGGCCAGAGACAGTGGACAGACTTCTATCCGAACGGTGACTTTGCAGAGGCTATGCTGAACACTTCCTTTGACTGGGAAGGCGCTCGTGAGCCATACGTACTGGCAACAGAGAACGACGTTCTCAACGGACTTGGAATGCTGTTCATGAAACTCCTTACAGGACGTGCTCAGATCTTCGCTGATGTTCGTACATACTGGAGCCCGGAGGCAGTTAAGAAAGCTACAGGATATGAGCTTGAGGGTGTTGCCAAAGAAGCTGGCGGATTCCTTCATC
>CAVEKJ010000263.1:0-3464 GCA_963616205.1 Prevotella sp. | reverse complement strand
CTCCATGCAGTGAAAGGCCTGGAATACGACAACGTGTATATCATGAATGTCAATGAAGGCAGCATGCCTTACCGGAAAGCGGTTCTGGAAGCACATCTTGAGGAGGAACGGAGGCTTTTCTATGTTGGGATGACACGGGCAAAAAAGAAACTCTGCCTGTGTTATGTAAGACAGCAGTATGAGAAGGAACGGGAGCCGTCCCGGTTCCTTGAGGAGGCCGGATTATGAACGGGATCATTTATTATACAAAGATCAGAGATGAATACGACGGTAAGAACATGGAGCATATGATCGGGGAAGAACTTCTTAAGATCGGGCTTGAGAGAGAGTTTGGACGGAAGCTGGCATTTGAGCCCCGGTCTAAGGGAGAGCATGGGAAGCCATTTTTTACATTGCTTCCCAGGATCCATTATAATATCACCCACTCCGGGAAGTATGTGATGTGTCTGTTTGCAGGGGAAGAAGTGGGTATTGATGTGCAGATCCACAAGAAGGTAAATTATGAGAGGATCCTTGAAAGGATGGTGCCGGCAGATATGGTGCGGGAGATCCTGGATGCGGATGATATGGAGAAAGCTTTTTTTACCCAGTGGGTTTTAAGAGAGGCTTATATCAAATGGACCGGTGAGGGATTGTCCAGAGATCTGCGTACGATACCCATGGATAAGGGAAATTACATAATGCTGGAGATGGAACCGGGGTACAGTGGTGCGATCTGGTCCAGAGACAGCCTGGAATTACGTTTTGAATACGAAGATATCGTACTGAGATAACGAGAATAGAGAAAATGAAATGAACAAAGAAATGAAACGCAGCTTCCGGATCTTCGTTCTGAAGATCCTGGCAGTTGTTTTTGTGCTGTGTATATGTTATTTTTTATATGCATTTGTTTACCGGGCAAAAACAGAACTGCCCACAAAGGCTGTGGTGACGAACCGAGGTGCCGCAGTATATACACTGCAGGGACAGAAGCAGATGCTTTCCCAGAAAGAGGCCTTTTCTTACTTCGCCTTTGACGGGAGAGAAAAAGAGAAAGAATATGGAACCTATGTCATTCCCGGGTTGAAAAATACTAGGACACTGCTCACGGAAAAAGGTGCAACGCCTGCCATGTGCACGTCCATGACGCCTCAGGGGCTGGCGGTTACCAATGATTATGTGCTGGTCAGTGCTTACTGCAGCACACAGAAACACAACTCGGTCATTTATGTGATCGATAAGGAAACACATAATTTTATCAAAGAAGTGATACTGCCCGGTCAGCCGCATGTGGGAGGCCTTGCCTATGATCCGGAACATAAGATCTTATGGTATTCTTCCAATATCAACGGGATCGCACAGGCAGTAAGCATAAAGATGGATACAATAGAAGCCTACGATTACGATGACAGCCACCTGCCGGTGGATACCCTTCAGACGGTCAGCCTTTACGGGATCGTAAGAGATTCTTTTATGACTTTTTATGAGGGTTGTCTGTATGTGGGCTGCTTTGAAAAATATAATGAAAGTGTAATTGCACGATACGGAGTTGACGCAGAAGGAAATCTGATCAATACCATGGATGAAGAACTGGGCATGGATTTTGAGATGGCAGTTCCGCTGGATTATTCCACCATATCCGAGCAGGTTCAGGGGATTGCTTTTTATAATGACAAGCTTCTGATCTCGCATTCTTTCGGGATACTGCCATCCAGGCTGGTATTTTATGAACAGTCGGACAAGCGTCTGTATGTAAATGAAAATTCAGCCAGGACTTACCGTTTTCCGGAACGGCTGGAACAGATCGTGGTCGAAGGAGATAATCTCTATGTGATGTTTGAATCCTGCGCTTATGCATACCGTGCGTCCTCCGTGAATATTGTGGACAGAGTACTGAAGCTGAGTCTTCCGAAGATGGAAGCTTACGATGAAGAGGAAAGCATGTTTTTCCTGTCGGAATAGAGGATAAACAGAGGCCTGTGAAAAAAGACAGAAAGTACTAAATCCGGCACGTCCGCAATATATTTAAGTGTAAGAGGTGAAAACATGGACGCAAACCAGATCCAGAACCTGTTTGCCAGTAATGTCCGCCAGCTTCTGGTGGATGCAGACCTTGATTATGATAAATTATATGAGATACGTCTCCGTGTGGGAAGGCCGCTGTTTCTGACTTATGACGGAGGAGAGTGTTTTCTCCGGCAGAAAGATGCAGAGCCTTATCTGGTGACACGGGAAGATCTTAAGGAAACACTGGAGTATGTCAGTGGATATTCCCTGTATGCCTATGAAGATGAGATCCGCCAGGGATTCTTAAGTGTACAGGGGGGCCATCGGGTGGGAGTTACCGGAAAAGTGATCCTGGATGGAAACCGTATCCGGGGAATGAAATACATTTCCTGTATCAATGTCCGGCTGGCACATGAGATCCAGGGATGTGCGGAAAATGTGATGCCTTATATCCAGACAAGGGAACAGATCATGCATACGCTGATCGTTTCCCCTCCCAGGTGCGGAAAAACTACCCTTCTCCGGGATATCATCCGTCAGATGAGTAATGGATGGGGGAATATTTCCGGTGTTACAGTGGGCGTTGTGGACGAGCGCAGTGAACTTGCAGGATGCTATCAGGGGATTCCGCAGAATGATCTGGGAATGCGTACGGATATCCTGGATGGATGTCCCAAGGCAGAAGGCATGCAGATGCTGATCCGTTCCATGTCTCCGGTTGTTGTAGCTGTGGATGAACTTGGAAAAGAAGAAGATTTCAAGGCTGTGGAATCGGTGATCCACTGTGGCTGCCGTCTGATCGCTACGGCCCACGGAGATTCCATGGAGGAGACACTGTCTCAGCCGTTTTTTCGGAAATTATGGGAAGCCCGGGTTTTCCAGAGATATATTTTTCTTGGAAAACATGAGCGTGCAGGAATCGTAGAAGGGATTTATGACGGAAACGGGAAATGCCTATGTACCGAATTATAGGATGCATTTTGATCGTGGTGGCAGGAAGTGGTATGGGATTGTCCGGGAGCATGAGACTTTCGGAACAGATCCGTACGCTGGAAAATCTTCTGCAGATGGTGATCTGCCTGAAGGGGGAGATCCGTTGTGGAAATGCGTCGCTGCCGGATGCCTTTTATGGAGCAGCCGGAAGAATGAATGGAAAATACAGAGAATTTCTCATAAATGCCGCAGACAGGATGAAAGCGGGAACAGGAGAAAAACTCTCACAGATATGCAGGGACTGTGCAAAAAGCGCCCTGAAAAAAAGCTGCCTTACCCAAGAGGAAAAGGACGCTTTTTTTTGTATCGGGGAATATCTGGGATATATGGACCTGGAAATGCAGATGAGACAGCTTTCTCTGTATGAGAAAAATCTGGAGGACGAAATTTTTCGGTTGAAAGAAGAAGTTTCCGGGAAGAAAAAGCTGTATCGTGGACTGGGGATCCTGGGAGGGCTGCTGCTGGCAGTTCTCCTGGTATAGGAT
>CAVEKJ010000262.1:0-3503 GCA_963616205.1 Prevotella sp. | reverse complement strand
TACAATATCACAGGAAGCTGCATTCGTCAATCCCGTCTTTACCGCATCTGAATTCTTTTTTTCAGGATATACTTTTTTCTTTTTTTCGCAAGCTGCAGATTATTTTGGATGTTTTGCCCCACTTTTTTTGTGTGCGAGAATGACTTTGCACGTTTCTTTCTTTTTCGACATATCATCCGTGAAATTTTACGAATTTGTTAAAATTTTATGCATAAAAATAACGTTTTTTTGCACAAAAAACTGGATTTTCAATTCGAAAAGGTGTATAATATAAACAAAGTTTATCGTTTCAGGAGTAATTTTTCTGATGGTAAACAAGAAATGAAAGTGAGGATTCGCCATGAAACAAAACAGTATGTTAGCTATGATTCTGGCCGGCGGAAGAGGAAGTCGTCTTCACGAGTTGACGAATAAAGTTGCCAAGCCAGCCGTTGGTTATGGTGGTAAGTATCGCATCGTGGATTTTCCGCTCAGTAACTGTGCCAACAGCGGCATTGATGTCGTAGGTGTTCTGACTCAGTATGAATCAGTTTTATTGAACAGTTATGTAGCAGCCGGCGGACGCTGGGGTCTTGATGCACAGGACAGCGGAGTTTATGTACTTCCGCCACGTGAGAAAGCAGATGCCGATCTGAATGTATACAGAGGAACCGCAGATGCCATTTCTCAGAATATCGATTTCATCGATTCCCAGAATCCGGAATATCTCCTGATCCTTTCCGGTGACCACATCTACAAGATGAATTACGCACAGATGCTGGATTATCACATTCAGCACAAGGCAGATGCCACCATCGCTGTTATCGAAGTTCCAATGAAAGAAGCCAGCCGTTTCGGTATCATGAACACCGGTGAAGAAGACCGTATCGTGGAATTCGAAGAAAAACCGGAACATCCGAAGAGCAATCTTGCTTCCATGGGTATTTACATATTTAACTGGAAACTTCTCCGTAAGCTTCTCTTGGCAGATATCAAGAATCCGGATTCCAACCATGACTTTGGTAAAGATATCATCCCGACTCTTCTTTCCCAGGACAAAGCACTTTACGCTTACAAGTTCAAGGGCTACTGGAAGGATGTAGGAACCATCGATTCCCTCTGGGAGGCAAACATGGATCTTTTAAGCCCGAACAGTGAGCTGGATCTTAACGACCCGACCTGGAAGATCTACACCGAAGATACCACCACTCTTCCGCAGTTTATCTGTGATACTGCCGTGATCAACAATGCATTTATCACACAGGGCTGTGTTGTGGAAGGTGAAGTTACCAATTCCGTACTTTTCACAGGTGCCAAAGTCGGCCCGGGTGCCAAGGTCATCGACAGTGTTCTGATGCCGGGTGCAGTTGTGGAATCCGGTGCGGTTGTTCAGCGTGCTCTTGTGGCAGAAGGAATCGTCATCGGCGCAAATGCCAAAGTCGGCTCCAAGGACAGCGAGCATATCGAACTTGTATCAAAACGTGTAAAGGGGGCTGAGTAATATGTTTAAAGCATTTGGAATCGTGAATTCCTCAGGAAGAAATATTCATGTGGAGGGGCTTCAGGACTACCGTGCGATCGGCGCCTTTTCATTCCTTGGAAGATACCGTGTCATCGACTTCCCGATCTCAAACATGACCAACAGCGGGATCGAGTACATTCAGGTCTATGTAAAGAACAAACCTCGTTCACTGGTTGAGCATCTCGGAACCGGACGTCACTACAACATCAACTCCAAGAGCGGTAATCTGCAGATCCTTTTCTCCCAGCATTACGGTGCAAACGATATCTACAACACAGATATCGACAATTACTACTCCAACCTGGAGTGTATTGAAGCGATCCATTTTCCATATGTTGTGATCGCACCGAACTACATGATCTACACCACCGATTATTCCAAACTGATCGATGCACATATCGAATCCGGTGCAGATGTGACCATGCTGTATCATTCCGTTGACAATGCCAAGGAGAATTATCTGAACTGCCATATCCTGAACCTGAACCGTCAGAAAGGTGTTCTCTCCATTGAGCACAATCACGGCAATGCCAAAAACCGCAATATTTTCATGGATACCTATGTAATGAGCAAAGATCTGTTCATCAAACTGATCCACAAGGCAAAAGAGATCTCTTCTCTCTACACACTTGCAGATGTGATCAATGTCGGCTGTGAAAACGGTGATCTGGATGTACGTGGCGTATCTCATCGTGGATATTTTGCATCCATCACAGATTTCAAGAGTTATCACGATGCAAACATGGATCTGATCGACTACAAGACAGCTACTGAGCTGTTCCATGAGAACTGGCCGATCTATACACGCACCAACAACTCCTGCCCGACTCATTATTTTGACACAGCCAATGTTTCCAACTCTGTGATCTCCAACGGTTCCATCATCGAAGGAACGGTAGAGAACTCCATCATCGGACGTGGCTGTACCATCAAAAAAGGCGCTGTTGTCAAAAACTGCGTAGTCCTCGCAGACTGCACCATCGGCGAGAATGTCCACATTGAGAACCTGGTAGTAGACAAGCACGCAAAGATCACCCGTGCCAAAGAGATCATCAGCCCGGCAGATGAGCCAGGATACATCAAACGTAACGATACACTGTAATATTCATATCATGACAATGCCTCCGGTTCCTGTTTCCAGGCCGGAGGCATTGTTATTATGTATTATTTCTCAGTACCTTTATTGCTGTGTTTTTACTGGATGACAGACTGGATCCACTTCAGCGCATTCTCCTTGTTCTGCACATTTGCCAGAACGCAGATACATACCGGATCATAGCTTAATCCAAACTCTTCTGCTACCTTTCCGCCGTCAAGTTCCAGATGCCATTCATCTGTGGCTCCCAGAGATTCAAACGCCTCATCTCCAAAGAGCTCCTTCAGATTTCCACAAACTTCGCTGTCCATCTGTTTCTCATAAAGCTCTTTCGGCATTACCAGAACATCTACAGTTGCAGTCTGAAGCTGTGTGACATAGGCAATCCTTGCATAATAATCAAAATCTTCGCCTGTATCATCCGTGATCAGATTCTGTGCCACACTGACTTCGGCATATTTGTTGTCCGTGTCCAGAAGATCCAGGATATTCGCCTCCACATCATCGGAAGAAAAATCCCCTGCATTCACCACAGAAATAGAAAGAACGGTCTCCATCTTCGAGTGTCTGTAAAGGCTCACGCCCAAACATACTGCTCCGATGGCAAGAACTACACAAAGCATATGTATCTTATAGTACATCCAGATATACTGAAGTTTCTTGCCCATTCCCATTCCTTTTATTTTTTCTTTTTCAAGCTGACGCCGCTCCTTCTTTGAGAGATCTGTCTCATTTGGCATTTCCGGATTCAGGACACTCTCGTCATGCCCGTCGCCATTTGCCTCGGCTCTGTTTTTTAAATCCATTTTTTTGCTCCTCTACTCGCTGATAAAGGCTATTTTAACATATTTTTGCGTGAAATGACAGGTTTGAAATATGAAAATACCATAAAATATCCAGTTGCCA
>CAVEKJ010000261.1:0-3507 GCA_963616205.1 Prevotella sp. | reverse complement strand
TTTTTAAAATATTTTTTTACATTATGTTCATAATTTTCTCACAAATATTGGATATAATGGCTTTCAGAAAGATGATAAATCTTTATTATAAATATTTTTCTTTTTCATACGCGCCGGTACGAAAGTACCGGCCTCCTTCCATTTATGGGGTATTTTTTTCAACTCCCTCATAATCGAACTCCGGGATAAAGCTTTCTGAGGCTGTTTCCCCTTCCTGGATAAATCCATTTTGAATTCCCATATTAATTGCAGCATCCAGAACTTTTTCATATTCCCGTTTCGTCACCTTCCGGTTTAATTCTTTAAATTCTTTCAGTTCCCGCACCGGTGTGTACTGATTCATAATGCTGATATAAATATCTTCTCCGTAAGTTTCATGAAGATATCTCAGGACCTCCATGGAATTTTTTGTGTGCCCCGGCAGGATCAGATGCCGGACAATGGTCCCTTTCCGGATATATCCATCCTTGTCAAAATGACAGTGGCCTGTCTGTCGCACCATCTCTGCGATCGCCACTTTTGCAGTCTCCACATAATCCGGTGCATGAGAGAATTTCCATGCAAGTTCCTGCTCTATATATTTCATGTCCGGAAGATAAATGTCCACATACCCTTCCAGCATCTTCAGCGTTTCCATCTTTTCATAACCGCTGGAATTATACACCACCGGAAGATCCATTCCCTGTCCTCCTGCCAGCTCCAGTGCCTGGATGATCTGTGACACATAATGCGCTCCTGTTACCAGATTGATATTAGCCGCTCCTTTTTCTTTCAGTTCCAGAAAAATCTCCCCAAGACGCTCTACACTGACTTCCAGGCCCCTGCTTCCAATGGCAATATCATGATTCTGGCAAAAACAGCAGCGCAGCCCACATCCGGAAAAAAAGACAGCTCCCGAACCTTTTGTACCGGAAATACACGGTTCCTCCCACATATGCAGTGCTGCTCTTGCCAGATAAACTCTGTTATCCATGCCGCAGAACCCTTTTTTCCCGGTATTCCGGTCCACATGGCATTCTCTTGGACAAAGCGCACAGGCAGACATCCGCTCTCTGATCTCCTCTTTATTTCCGGCAATATCTCTGCTTCTCCTATCCTTCTCCACTCTCACTTTTTCTCCTGATCTGTTTTCCTCTATCGTTATTTTCTGGTACATAGTTTAGCACATTTCCGACCCATTCAACAAGCCTTTCTCTGTTTACACCATATAGTTAATATAGTACAATGGATTTCATGGAATCTTAAGAATTTACCCCTTTCGTCTTAATTTCCGGCTGCTATTCTAAGAACATCAGGGAGGTACAAAAAAGTGGCTAACATACTTGTTTGCGATGACGACAAAGACATCGTGGAAGCAATCGAAATCTATCTTACACAGGAGGGCTATCACATTCTGAAAGCCTACGACGGACAGGAAGCACTGGATATCCTGAACAGCGAAACCGTGGATCTTCTGATTATCGACGTGATGATGCCTCGTCTCGACGGGATCCGGGCAACGGTTAAGATCCGCGAAAGCAATCCTCTGCCCATCATCATTCTGTCTGCAAAATCTGAAGACACGGATAAGATCCTTGGACTCAACATCGGTGCAGATGACTATATCACAAAACCTTTTAATCCTCTGGAGCTTATCGCCAGAGTAAAATCCCAGATGCGGCGATACACCCAGCTTGGTTCTGCTGCCCCGGCTGCATCCGAACATATCTACACCACTGGAGGTCTTACTGTAAACGATGACAAAAAAGAAGTTCTGGTAGATGGGGAACCGGTACGGATGACTCCCATCGAATATAACATCCTGCTTCTTCTCATGAAAAATCCCGGACGTGTTTTTTCCACCACACAGATTTACGAGAGTATCTGGAATGAAGATGCTCTGGCAGCGGACAATACCGTAGCCGTCCACGTCCGCCACATCCGCGAAAAGATTGAGATCAACCCCAGAGAACCCCGCTATCTGAAAGTTGTCTGGGGCCTGGGTTACAAAATTGAAAAGCTGAGCCGGTGATCCAGCCGGACAGAAGGAAGTTTTCGGACTTCAGAAAGGGGTATTATGAATACAAACAAACATACACAAAAAAGCAGCTCGTTCATGGGCATTCCTGCTCTCATCCTTGCTCTGATCCTGCCTCTGATCATGATTTTTTCAGCGGTACTGGTGATCCAGGCAGGAAACCAGATGGACTCTACGGATGATCTGAAAACAAAAGATTATTTCCAGACTTCTGCTTTTACTGACAACTTCTACACAAAAACTTCTGCGATCCTGGCCGGAATCTCAGCCAGGGAAATCCTGAATAAAACAGATACAGACGCATACATTGATCTTGAAGAACTTTATAATGGAGATTCTCTCTCTTTCAAAAACACTTCCGGACTTGCCTACTCTTTCCAGGATCTTAAGGAATGGAGCTCCCAGAGTATCACTTCCAATGATGACTGGATCGTCCTGGGTCTTACCACCCCGGAAGGCGAGACAAAATATATGTACTATTCTGATTTCAAAAAAGCTCTGGAAGACGGAACCCTGCAGCTAAATGCTGATTCCGGTGCCCTGAAATCCGAGGGAATTTCCCAGAAAGACTGGACCGAACGGATTCTTTCCTCTCTGGAATCCCAATATGCAGATGAAGGCATCCAGTCACAGGAGCCTCTGAAAAACATCACCGGTAAAAACGGAAACGTGGTTTATACAGATGTTGCAAATATGCTCACTCCAATCCTTGAAATCCCCTGTGCTCCGGAAGGCTATGACAGTCTCCTGGATTACATGAATTCCACCTCATCAAAAACCAGGAATTTCAAAGGGACTCTGACCGATGCCTTTGAGCAGCTTAATAATGCCCGGGAGCTTTTTTCCAGCTGGACCGCATCTGCTCAGGCACTGGATGAATACAACCGTGATAATTCCAATATCCATTATGCCTATACAGATAACGAAACAAAAGAAATCTTCACAAACACGAATGCCGCCTATACTTCCAATCTGACTGATATTTCCGGTTTTTCGGACAAAAAGCCATATGTATTCCTGAATGTCAATGACACCGCAACGGATGAGAAAGATGCGCAGAGCGGTCTCACAAATCTGAACCTTTCTGCTGCTGCAAGCCCTTCTGTGGGAAACTGGATCGATCTCCTTCGCAACTCCACATACGATGAAAACTGCAGTTTTCTGGCCTGGATCGATGACACCAGTCTTCCTGTCCATGATTCCATCAGGGCTGCAAAACAGAGTTTCCGGATTTACCGTACTCTGTTTATCCCAGCTGCTGTGATCTTCGTGATCAGTTTTCTCATCTTTATCATGGATTTTATCTGGCTTACTGCACATACCGAAAAAAAAGCTTCCGACAATGGCAGTACAAAACTGAACTTTTTTGACCGGATCTATACGGAAGCAGCCGCCGGACTTGTGTTTATCCCGGCACTGGGTGTATTGACCACAGGGCTGAACCTGCAGGCTACCACCTATAATCATCTCTCCGCCATGATCATTATAAG
>CAVEKJ010000260.1:0-3523 GCA_963616205.1 Prevotella sp. | reverse complement strand
GCGTTGTACGCAGCACGATATCTGGAATTTCCTTACGAAGTTTTCCCACGATATCAATCAGTTCCTGCTTGGAAGTACGGCGTCCCATTCTCTTAAGAATACGGTCCGATGCATGCTGGATCGGAATATCCAGATAATGACAGATCTTCTTCTCATCACGGATGGTTTCGATCAGCTCATCGTAGATTTCCTCCGGATAGCAGTAAAGAACACGTATCCAGCGGATACCCTTGATCTCGCAGAGTTTCTTTAAAAGAATGTGAAGAGATTTTTTGCCATAGAGATCTTTTCCGTAAACGGTTGTCTCCTGAGCTACCAGGATCAGCTCCTTCACTCCCTGCTCTGCCATATCCTCTGCCTGGGCAATGAGGCGTTCCATAGGAACGCTCCGGAATTTACCGCGGAGTTTCGGAATGATACAGTAGGTACAGTGTTTGTCACAGCCTTCCGCGATCTTCAGATAACCGAAATGGCCACCGGTTGTGAGCACACGTTTGCTTCCTGTATCCGGAAGATAATCAATATCACGGAATTCTTCGAAATGATTTCCGGCTACTGCCTCTTCCAGTGCTTTTACGATATCTCCGTAGGAAGTAGTTCCAAGGACAGCATCTACCTCCGGCACTTCCTCGATGATCTCTTTCTGGTATCGCTGTGCCATACAGCCGGTGACAACCAGGGCATGGCAGCTTCCTGTTTTCTTGTATTCTGCCATCTCAAGAATGGTTTCCACACTCTCTTCCTTGGCGTCCTTGATAAAACAGCAGGTGTTGATCACAATGGCATCTGCCTGTGTCTCATCGTCTACGATCTCATGACCTCTGGCTGTGAGAAGTCCCAGCATTTCCTCGGAATCTGCCAGGTTCTTGTCACAGCCAAGAGAGATGAATAATATTTTCATAAAATTACTCCGCCTCTGTCTGAGCTGCTTCTGCAGTCTCAGCGTTTTCTGCGGTCTCACCCTCTGCTGCCTCAAGAGCCTCTTTCTCTGCTTCCAGAGCTTCGATCTCTTCCTCTTCTTCCTGTCCAGGAAGGATCTTTACTTTGCCCTTGTAAAGCTCATCAATGGCAACGGAAAGCGGTTTCTTACCTGCTGCGCCTGGTACAAGCGGCTCTGCTCCTGCGATCAGCTGACGTGCACGTTTGCTTGCTGCAAGTACAAGAGAATAACGGCTGTTCAGCACGAGAGCCTCATCGTCGTCCTCGTTGTTTGTGTTGATAGCCTCAATTAATTCTGAATAAGATGGATGTATCATATCTTTTCTCCCTTCTGTAACGGCAGGGCCGTATTTAACTTGTTAATTGGTATTTATAAAAAAGCTTCCGCTTCTTTCTGAATTCTGGATACAAAATCACGATTCCTGGATGCACGCATACGCTCACACTGAATGGTTTCATGAAGTGTATCAACACATTCCTCCAGATCATCATTGATCAGAAGATAATCGTATTTATCCATTCCCTTGGATTCCTCAACTGCTCTCTTAAGACGTCCGTTGATCACATCCAAGGTTTCGGTTCCGCGGCCTACCAGACGGTTCTTAAGCTCCTCCATGGACGGCGGGCAAACAAATACAAGCAGTGTATCCGGGAATTTCTCGCGGATCTTCATAGCTCCCTGGATCTCAATCTCCAGGATCACATCTTTTCCTGCTGTGAGCTGATCTTCTACATACTTACGTGGAGTACCATAGTAATTCTCCACATACTGTGCGTACTCGATCAGTCCGTCTTCTTTGATCATCTGCTCAAATTCTTCTTTTGTGCGGAAGAAATAAGCCTCTCCGTCTTTTTCGCCTGGTCTTGGATTTCTGGTGGTAACAGAAACGGATAATGCATAATTGTCATATTTTTCCATCAGCCGTTTCATGACAGTGCCTTTTCCGGAACCGGAAAAGCCCGAAACAACAACTAAAATTCCCTTACTCATTTCCTTCCTCCCTCTCTTCCTCTCCGTACGCTTCCGAAAATCTCTTGGCAATGGTTTCCGGCTGCAGAGCGGAAAGAACAAGATAATCATCGGAAGTAACGATCACTGCTTTTGTTTTTCTTCCCTGTGTGGCATCGATCAGAGTCCGGGTTCCCTTGACACTCTGTACCATACGTTTCACAGGTGCGGCATCCGGACTTACCACAGCCACGATCTTGCGTGAATTGACAACATTTCCAAAGCCTACATTAATCAGTTTCGCCATTTCCGCTCTTCCTTTCTGTCTGTGTGCGGTCTGTTTTCTGTCCGGTTACTCGATATTCTGGATCTGCTCACGGATCTTCTCGATCTCTGTTTTCAGATCGATGGCTGCGTTGGATACGGTAAGATCATTGGATTTGGACAGGATCGTATTTGCCTCGCGGTTCATCTCCTGCGCCATGAAATCCATCTTACGTCCTACGCCCTCGTTCTCATCCAGGATCTTACGCATTCCGTGGATGTGGCTCCGAAGACGTACCGTTTCCTCGTCATTACAGATCTTATCGGAAAAAAGTATCACTTCTGCGGCGATTCTTGAATCATCGATCTGGTTATCGTCAAGAAGCTCGTGCATCTTGGTTTCCAGTTTTTCTCTGTAAGCCTTCACAACTTCCGGAGAACGTTTTTCCACAATGTCGACTTTCGCCTCCAGGCCATTAAGTTTCTCAAGAAGATCCCGTTTCAGATTGCTTCCTTCCCGCTCACGGGTTTCCACAAACTTCCGGCATGCCTCATGGAGAGGTCCCTCCAGAAAGCTCCAGAGTTCTTCTTCATCCGGTGCCTGTTCTTCCATTGTGAATACATCCGGATATCTGGAAAGTGTGGAAACACGGATATCATTCTCAATTCCCAGTTCCTCACTCATCTGGTTTAAATAGCCAAGATATTCCTTCGCCAGCTCTGCGTTATATTTCAGCGCCATTCCGCCCATTGTATAGTCTTCGTAGGTGATGAATACATCGACCTTGCCGCGGCGGATATAGGTCTTCATCACATTTCGGATCTCTCCCTCAAAATAGCTGAGACGTTTCGGCATTTTGATGTTCAGATCCAGATATCTGTGATTGACGGATTTCAGCTCAACAGAAACCTTACGCTCCTTGGAAACAGCTTCTGCTCTGCCAAAGCCGGTCATACTTTTTATCATGTTATCCTCCAATACTGCCTCTTAAGTTTGTCAGCTGCCGGTAAATGCAGCTAATGATTGCATACGGATTTATTATAGTTCATTCCAAAACCCTAGTCAAACTCTTTTTTTACTGTTATAATAACGAATGTTGAAATGGAGGTAAAAATCATGGCATTTGACGGAATTACAGTCTCCGCTCTTGTAGCAGAGATCGACGATAATTTAAAAGGCGGACGTATCAACAAGATCGCCCAGCCGGAAAACGATGAACTTCTGATCACAGGAAAAGGCGCCAATGGACAGAAACGTCTTCTCTTAAGCGCAAGCGCTTCCCTTCCTCTGATCTATTTTACAGATAAGAACCGTATCAGTCCTTTAACTGCCCCGAATTTCTGTATGCTTTTGCGTAAGCATATCGGAAG
>CAVEKJ010000259.1:0-3524 GCA_963616205.1 Prevotella sp. | reverse complement strand
TCCGTGCTCTTTTTGCAGAAACGGAGTGATTCTGGCATGAAAAAAATCATCGAAAAACTTAGAAAATATCTTCCGGTATTCATTCTTCTTGTTGTGATCATTTTCTGCATCCGCTATAAGAAAGATCTGTCAGTGGAAAAAATCCTCCACTATACACCGGAGGATCCTTTTAAGGCAGCGGTACTCCTGCTGGCATTATATGCAGTAAAAAGCGTTTCTTTTGTATTTCCTATTGCAGTTTTGCAGCTTGCGGTCGGACATCTGTTTTCTACAGCAACGGCCCTTCTGGTGAATTTTTTGGGAAGAGCCATCACACTGGCACTGCCTTACTGGATGGGCGTTTTTTCCGGTGCTTCCATGGTGGAGACGCTTACAGAAAAATATCCGAAACTGAAAACGGTGGTAGATTATCAGAATGGAAATCCTCTGTATATCTCATTTTTTATGAGGACACTGAATTTTCTGCCGGGAGATGCGGTGAGCCTGTTTCTAGGGGCAGTGAAAATTCCGTTTGGCCTTTATATGGCAGGCGGAATGCTTGGAACGCTGCCGGGAGGCATTCTTTCTACTGTATTTGGCGCCAATATTAAAAATCCGGGTTCTCCGGCATTCTGGCTGTCTGCGGTACTGCTGGTGATGATCAGTGTATCCTCCATACTGATCCACAGACATCTTTCAGAAAAGAAAAGTGAAAATGCGGGGAAATAGGATCCGGATATCTCTTCTTGTTTTCGTAAAAAAATGTAGTATAATTTTGTATAGAAATGTCTGCTGATACTACAGGTGCAGACGTGAAAACAGAGGGGAAGGAATATGGGGAGAAACTACAACAAAAGATTAAAAGAACATCTGTATTATTACAGTGCAAGGATCAGCCGGGATATGACAAACCTGATCAAATGGCTGATCCTTGCACTTGTAACGGGAAGTATCGTGGGGGCAGCCAGCACACTGTTTTCCTTTACGCTGAAAGCTGTGACCAGTTACCGGAAAGCACATGAATGGATCTTTCTTCTGCTGCCGGTATCCGGTCTTATCATTGTATTTCTGTATGAGAAACTGGGAAAAGAGGATGGCGGAACCAATCAGGTTCTTTCTACTGTGCGTTCCAGGGATGATGTACCACTTCTGTCTGCACCACTGATCTTTATCACAACAGCGCTGACCCATCTTACCGGAGGTTCCGCAGGACGAGAGGGTGCGGCGATCCAGCTTGGTGGAAGCATTGCCAACCAGCTGGGAAGATGGATCCATCTGGATGAAGAAGACCGTCATGTGATCGTGATGTGCGGTATGAGTGCGGCGTTTTCCGCTTTGTTCGGAACACCTATGGCTGCTGCGGTGTTCGCTCTGGAAGTAGTCAGTGTGGGGGTAATGTATTATGCGGCGCTGATGCCATGCATGATCGCTTCTCTGATCGCCTCCGGGTTTGCGGCAGGAATGGGAGTCACACCGGAGAGTTTCCATGTGACGGATATTCCGGTACTGACGGTGGAAAGTGGATTGAAGATGGGTGTTGTGGCACTGGGCTGTGCCATTGTCAGCATTGTATTCTGTATTGCGTTAAATGGTGCCGCAGGATTGTATGGCAGATATTTTAAGAATACTTATGTACGGGTTGTAGTGGGTGCCTGTCTGGTGATCGTGGTCACTCTGATCCTCCGGACAGATGAATATATGGGAGCAGGTGCGGAACTGATCACAAAAGCAGTGGAAGAGGGGCAGGCAGATACCTTTTCCTTTTTCTGGAAAATCGTTCTTACTGCGCTGACGATGCGGGCCGGTTTCCGCGGTGGTGAGATCGTACCTTCTTTCTGTATTGGAGCTACTTTTGGCTGTGTGATGGGAAATCTTATGGGAATATCTCCGTCCATCTGTGCGGCTTGTGGAATGGCGGCAGTTTTCTGCGGTGTGACCAACTGCCCGATCACTTCTATTTTGATCGCATTTGAGATGTTCGGATTTCAGGGCGTTTCTTTTTACTTGATTGCTGTATCTATCAGTTATGCGGCATCCGGATATTATGGTCTTTATAAGGACCAGACCATCGTGTACTCTAAATATAAGGCAAAATACGTAAACCGGCATACCAGGTTCTGAATGTAAAGTGAAATATGAACAGTTGCCTGTAAATCAAAAGATCCCTTGCTCTGATAAAAAAGCGAAGGGATCTTCTGACGTGAATATCTGTTGAGGAAACTTTGGCAACGTGTATGTCAGCATTTTGTGTTCAATTGGCATTTACGTAATGATCACCGAGAACCATTGCTGCCATAACTGCTACGATAAGAACAAGATAAGTCATGATCCATTTCCTCCTTCCCAAGGTCTGCTACATATTTATTAAGTTCTGCTAAAGTAAGGTGTTCGATCTGATCGGGTGCTGTCTGCTGATATTGTTTCAGCAGGTGAAAAACAGAATATATCATTTAACCATGCACTCCTTTCACGTTGGATCTTTCTGTGCTGCTGTTTTGATGTTGATATCAGTATATTGAAAAAATTATATTTTTTATATATAATTATGCGTGTATTATATAAGAATATTGACAGTATAATATATATTGATATAAAGCAGAAAAGGAGGACGGATAAGATGGCAGCAGGAAAGATTGTTTCCGCAGAAAATATCCAGATAGACAACAATCAGCGAGAAAATGTAGCTGGCGTGACGAATGAATACCCCTACAGTATGCATGTGACAGACCTTTATTCAAATGCAATTCCCTGGCACTGGCATGAGGAACTGGAATTTGGTTATGTGGTGAGTGGTGAGCTTGAGCTGACTCTGACAGACCGGTCCTATATGATCAAAAAAAATCAGGGATATTTTACAAACAGCAATGCACTGACCTGTACCCGGAAAAGTGAAAACTGTGAGGTGACACATGTTCATACCCATATGTTTCATCCCATCTTTCTGAGTGGGCATTTCAAGAGTATTTTTGAGACAAAATATATCGACCCTGTGATCCATAACAGAAATATCGATGCACTGATCTTTACTGGAAAGACCCGGAATCAGCAGAAACTTTTGCAGAAACTCAGCCAGGCAGGTGCACTGCAGCACAAAGAAAATATGGAGTTTCAGACCAGAAATCTTTTTTCAGAGATCTGGCTGCTGCTTCTGGAAGAAATTAAAGAGCAGCCGGCCCATACTGTTAATTTTCAGAGCCAGGAACGTTTGCAGAGTATGCTTACCTTTATCCATCAGCATTATGAAGATAAACTTACCCTTACAGAAATTGCGGCATCTGCGTCCGTAAGTACCAGGGAATGCATCCGATGCTTTCGAAATACCATTGACCGGACACCTGTGGAATATCTTATGGAATACCGCATGGATATGGCCAGAAAATATCTGGAGGAAACCCAAATGTCCGTGACAGATATCAGCCTACACTGCGGTTTTTCATCCAATGCCTACTTCGGAAAGATCTTCCGTGAAAAGTTTGGCATGACGCCACTTCTGATCTGCGCCATTGCTACTAATTATACCGTATTTCTGGTATTTCGTACTCTTA
>CAVEKJ010000258.1:468-3551 GCA_963616205.1 Prevotella sp. | reverse complement strand
GCCTTAAGGGCTGTTTCTTCGGAAAGGATAACGAATGAATGAGGAGAAATATACAAGGGATTTTGCAAAGAAGTCCACTCGGTATTTAAAGTCTGATGAAAGCAGAGATAAAGGGAAAACCCATGGATCCAGGCTGAAAAATGATTCCACGGCGGCGAAAAGCTACCGCAGTAAAATCCGTTACGGGAAAAAGGATAATTCCCTGTCAGTCAATGAAAAGAAGGAATTTGCCAGCATGAAAAAGCGTGGCAGGAAGCAGATCTATAAGGAACAGGCAGCTATGGCCACCGTGAGGAAAAATGCCATCCAAAATGAAGATGACAACAGCGGGACGGACAGCTTAAATGCCGGATTATCTGTAACAGAGGCCGGTATCGGGAAGATGCGTGAACACGGACAGGCAAGAAAATACGCATCCAAGATCCACAACCGCAGTGAGCATCTGGATGCAGTGCAGGGAGCAAAAGGTGCAAAGGAAGCCGGAGAAGCTGGGGAGAGCATCCTATCGGCAACGGTAAAGCAGACCCGGAAAAAGCTGATGCAGAGGGAATTTGCCGAGGCGGCAGCCAAGAAACAGGCAAAGGAAGCTGCTAATGGTGTTGGAAATATCAGCAGGAAATTTACAGATAAAGCCGAGGATCTGATGGGAAGACTAGCAGAGATGTTGAAGGAATTCTGTGAATCTCACCCCATCGGGCTGATCATTGCAGCGGCCATTCTGATTGTTGTTCTTGTAATATCCGGATCCCTGACATCCTGCTCAGCTTTGGGAAGCGGAATCAACGGTGGAACGATCGCAACCTCCTTTACCGCAGAGGACGAAGATATCAAGCAGGTGGAAGCGGACTATGCAGCTAAAGAAGCAGAGCTGCAGGATACGATCGATCATATCGAAAGGGATCATCCAGGATATGACGAGTACAATTACTCCCTTGCGGAGATTTCCCATAATCCGTTTGAACTGGCGGCACTTTTGACTGTGCTCTATGAGAACTACACTCCCAATCAGGTGGAAGGCATGCTGCAGACCATCTTTGACAAGCAATATACGCTGACTTTGAGGGAGCGGGTGATCGAGGGTGATGAGGACGAGGATGATTATTATATCCTGAATGTCAGACTGACAAATCACGGAATCTCAGCGGCAATCAGCGCATTAAATCTGACAGACGAACAGATGGAACGCTACCGGCTTCTGTTGGAGACCAAGGGCAACAAGCCGGATATCTTCGGTGACAACATTTATGCAAATCCGGAAATATCAGAAGAGTATCAGGATTATGCCGTTCCGGGAGAATACCTGACAGACCAGCAGTTTGCAAATATGTTAAACGAGGCTGAGAAATACCTTGGATATCCTTATGTCTGGGGAGGTGCTTCACCGAGCACCAGCTTTGACTGTTCCGGTTTTGTCAGCTATGTCATCAATCATTGCGGAAATGGCTGGAATTACGGCAGACTCACGGCTAATGGCTGGAAGAACACAACGAAGCGTGTGAGGGAGTCGGATGTAAAGGCAGGGGATCTGGTATTCTTCCAGGGAACCTATGAAACGAGTGGCGCAAGCCATGTGGGAATCGTGGTGGATCCGGTCAAAAAAGTAATGATCCATTGCGGAAGTCCGATCCAGTATGCATCGTATGATACGGCGTACTGGAGGGCACATGCCTACTGTTACGGAAGAATCCAGTAACGATATATAACAAAAAATACAGCACAAGTCACCTGAAAAAGGTGGCTTTTTTGCTGCCACGAAAGAAAGGAGAAACCTATGTATGCAAAGTTAGACAAGCTCCGGGAAGACCTGAAAAAGGCTGTAGCAAAAAGGGATTCCGCGGATGCAAAAGTAAAGCAGCTGGAAGCGAAGCTTAAGGAAGAGGAAAATCAGCAGATCGTAAATGATGTTGCATCCTACAATTTATCACCGGAACAGCTGGCACAGTTCTTACAGCTGGCAGGAAGTGGAAAGCTGCAGGAGTTGATAAGCGGACAGATTCAGATGCCCGGAACTTTGGGCGTTGATCCATCTGCCGATAAGACGGACGAAAGCAGCACAGCATATGGCAGCAGTGAAGCAAACCATGAAATAAACAGGGAAGAGGAGGATATCTTAGATGAAGAGAATGAATAAACTGAAAAGAATGGTCGCAGCAAAGATTATGGGGGGAATGGTAATCGCAGTGACCGCCATTGCAGGCATGACCCCGGTTACGGCATTTGCGCAGAGCAAGGAGGCAGAATGCATCTGCGAAGAGAAGTGTACGCAGGATACCGTAAATGATGATTGTGAGTTGTGTTTCTACGATTACACAGTATGTGAGGGAACTGAGACCCAGGCAGATGTTACAGAGGAAACTTACGGTCCCCTGACTCCTGACGGAAATATGGATCTGGTCGATGATTACGGTTCCACCACCGCCGGAGGCAAGCAGTTCATTACCGTCACTACCAAGGCTGGCAATTATTTTTATATCATCATAGACCGGGACGACAACGGATCCGAGACCGTGCATTTTCTGAATCTGGTAGATGAGTCGGATCTGCTGGCTCTCATGGATGATGAGGAAAAAGAAGCCTATACCAGTACGGAAGCTGCAGATGATACAGGGAAGGACACCGAAACGACAACCGGAGAAAATGAGACGGAATCGGATGCGGAAGCTGCAGTAGACGAGGAAATGACAGTAACCGTGGAAAAGAAGAGTCCCAATATCACAGCCATTATGGCATTTGTCCTGGTGGGTGCTCTGTCAGGAATCGGAGGATTTTTATATGTGAAGTCCGGTAAGGGCAAGAAGAAAGCCGATGCACCGGATCCGGATGCAGATTACTTTGATGGTGATGATGGCGAGGATTACCTTGCAGACCTGGACATTGAAGAGGATGTTCTGTCAGATCAGGATGTAGAGGAAGGATCTGATCCGGAAGTTTCTGATGTAGAAGACGATCCGGAGATTCCGATGGATAACACGGATGAAGATCAGGAATAGAAGTAAAAAGACAAGAATGGGGCAGCCTGCGGGCTGCCCTATTCTGATGGGAGGAATTTATGGAAGAAGACAAGTTTGATCACCTGACACCGG
>CAVEKJ010000258.1:0-458 GCA_963616205.1 Prevotella sp. | reverse complement strand
AAAAGGCAATGGATGATTACAACAGCGGATTTGTGGAATCCGATTATGTATTACGATCCGTGGCATCCATCCGCGTGGAAGAAGCTCTGGAAGGATCCGGAAGGTGCCTGGAAGATTTCAAACCAGCACAGAGACGGGTGATGTTTGAAGCGGCACAGGCAGATTTGAATCTGGAACACTATATCAATCCAAAGTTTTCAGCGTCCCACATGAAATTCATCATGGAGCAGGAACTGGCCGGGAAGGATGTCACATGGCTTCCCATTGGAAAGATTCTTCACCGGAGCATTGTGGAACAGCCACTTTCCAGGGAACAGATCAGAAAAATCAGGGAAAGAATGCAGAGAGCAGATACAAAAGATTCGGTGATCGAGAATCTGCAGGAAAAGAAAAAAGAAGCAGCAAATGTCCCAAGAAAACGGGGACAGGCAAAAGAAAAAGGAGAACGCTAATATGGC
>CAVEKJ010000257.1:0-3551 GCA_963616205.1 Prevotella sp. | reverse complement strand
CTCACTTCCGCCTTATGTTTAATTTATAATATACAGTATAACAAAGAAAAAATAGATATACAACCAAAAAGTAACCGGTTACATCAGAAAAAGTAACCGGTTATCTATAATGCACAAAAAAATAATTTGAAAATCGTACAGTATTCACGAAAAGTAAGTAAGTGCTTGACTTTTGTTTATATAAAAGGTACTATACAATCATAAAGTAACCGGTTACTTAACCGGTTTCGCATAAAAGACAGGACAGGGAAATCAGGAGGAAAAAAGAATGAAAGAAAAGCGATGGAAAAAGATCGCTGCACTGGGATTGACAACAGTACTTGCCGCATCTTCGCTGACTGGATGCAGATTTGGCTTTGCCAGTGATCCGGATGATGAGAATGCAGTAGAAAAAGAAGTGCCGATCGATATGTCTGTAGATACGTTTGATTATGATGACAGCCTGAATGGAACACAGATCACACTGCTGAATTCCAAGGCAGAGATCCAGACAGCTCTGGAAGAAATGGGTAAGATCTTCGAGGAAAAAGCAGGCGTACATATTGAAGTTATGCCGGTAACAGAGGGAGATTCCCCATATACGAAGACCGTAAGTATGTACAATTCCGGAAATGCACCGACCATGGCCATTCTGGATACCACCGATGTGGAAGCTCTTGCAGAAGAGAAAGCCCAGGATCTCAGCAACGAAGAGTGGGTTTCCCAGGCAGGAAACTATGTGACAGAGATCAACGGAAAGATTTACAGCCTTCCTCTCTGCGTAGAAGGAAAAGGTATCATTTATAACAAAAAAGTGATCGAAGAGAAACTGGGAAAAGAATTTGATCCTTCTTCCATTAATACACTGGACGGATTTAAAGAACTTCTTCAGGAATTGTCCGATGCGGGAATGGAGCGTCCCATCTCTCTTGCAAAAGAGGACTGGTCACTGGGAGCCCATCATCTGCAGTATATTTATGAAACTTATGATGGAACATCCGAAGGTGCAGCAGAGGCCGTTCAGGAATTAAAAGACGGACAGCTGAAGATACAGGATTACAGCAGGATGTCTGAAATGCTGGATATGTTTGATGTACTGAAAGAGTACAACGTTGCGGAAATGGACCCTCTGGGAGCCGACTATGATGAGATGGCCATTGACCTTGCAGATGGAAAAACAGCCTTCTGGTTTAATGGAAACTGGGCATGGCCGAACCTTGAAGAAGCCGGCGCAGATGACACTGACGAATATGGTTTCCTTCCATACTTTATGAGCAATGACCCGGATGATTACGTAAATACAAAGATCCAGGCAGCTCCGTCCAAGCAGATCATGCTGGATGGAAAGCAGTCCACAGAGGAACAGCAGGCGGCAGCCAGAGAGTTTCTGAACTGGATGGTATTTTCCGAGATCGGACAGCAGATGCTGGTAAAAACCTGCAATCTGATCCCGCCGTTTAAGAACAACCCGAATGAGCCGGCAGATCCGCTGAGCCGCGATATTTATGAACGGGTAAAAACAGACGGTGCTTTTAACGCGGCAGCGATCGTTCCCAATGATCACTGGTCAGTCCTCGGTGCGGCGATGCAGAAATATCTCGCAGGGAGATGTGACCGTGAGGAACTGATGGAAACTATCCAGAAGTACTGGGATGAGCAGAAGTAAAGGAGTAGCATTATGAATTTAAAAAACAGGGGAAAAGATTTCTGTATTTTTGCACTGCCGGGCATTTTCTGTTTTCTGGCAGTTGTGATGGTTCCTTTTGTATATGGTGTTTATCTTACCATGACAGACTGGAACGGTGTATCTGCTGTAAAGAATTTTGTAGGACTTAAAAATTTTGCAACGATGTTTAAGGACATACAGTTCTGGAGTTCACTGGGACTGACGTTCAAATATGTGATCGTGGTTGTGATCCTGGTAAATGTGATTGCATTTCTTCTTGCCTATCTTCTTACAAGAGGATTTAAAGGTCAGAACTTTTTCAGGGCAGGATTTTTCACACCGAACCTGATCGGTGGTATTGTTCTTGGTTACATCTGGCAGTTTGTATTTTCCAGAGTTTTTGTAAAGATCGGTGAGCTGACAGGATGGAGCCTGTTCGAGTGTTCCTGGCTCTCCAGACCGAACACTGCTTTTGCCGCCCTGGTCCTGGTTACAGTATGGCAGCTTTCCGGATATATGATCCTGATCTATGTTGCCGGATTTATGGGACTTGATGTGGAAGTTATGGAAGCGGCAAGCATTGACGGCGCTTCCGGCTGGACAAAAATGAAAAATATCATTATGCCGTTGATGATGCCGTCCGTAACGATCTGTCTGTTCCTGACACTTTCCAGAGCATTTATGGTATACGATGTAAACCTTTCCCTGACCGGCGGTGCACCATATGGAACAACAGAAATGGCGGCCATGCATGTATATGAAAAAGCCTTCACATCCAGACAGTTTGGTGTGGGTCAGGCAGAAGCAATCATCCTGTTTCTGATCGTTGCATGCATCAGTGGAATCCAGGTATACATTACAAAGAAGAAGGAGGTTGAGGCATAATGGAGAATACGATTGGCGGAAAAGGAAAAAAATCTTTGAAAATTCTTACGATAGCAGTTATGGTAGTCGTATTTGCTGCATATATGTTTCCGTTTGTAATGGTTGTGATCAATTCACTGAAGCAGAAAAGAGACATCATCAAAAGCCCGTTTTCCTGGCTGTTTACAGTAAAAGGACTTTCTTTTGACAACTTTGTGGCAGCGTTTACGCAGATGGATTTTCTCAATGCCATCAAAAACTCTCTGATCATAACTGTCTCCGCAACTGTACTGGTAACGATCCTGGCAGCCATGCTTGCCTATTTTATCGTGCGCTATGACGGATGGATTTCCAGGATCATGTTTGCGCTGATGGTTGCCTCTATGATCATCCCGTTCCAGGCGATCATGATTCCGCTGGTAAGTATTTACGGAGGTACTTTAAATGTGCTGAACCACAGGATCACACTGATCTTTATGCACACTGGTTTTTCCATGGCAATGTCCGTGTTCATGTTCCACGGATTTATCAGAGGAAGTGTTCCCATGGCTCTGGAGGAGGCTGCATATCTGGACGGCTGTACCCATACCCAGACATTTTTCAAGGTAGTATTTCCACTGCTGAAACCGATCATGTCAACAACGGTGATCCTGAACGCACTGGCTTTCTGGAATGATTTCCTTCTTCCGTCACTGGTACTGACGGACAAAAAACTTCTTACACTGCCATTGTCCACTTACAGTTTTTATGGTACATATTCTGCGGACTATGGTACAATTATGGCAGGACTTCTGCTTTGTGTGATCCCGCTTCTGATCCTTTATATCGCACTTCAGAGACAGATCATCAATGGTGTTGTTGCAGGAGCCGTAAAATAAAAAAGGAATAATTATAAATATGAAAAGAGATTTTTTGCATTTAAAATCCCCGAAAAACTGGATCAATGATCCCAATGGTTTTATATATTATAAGGGAAGATATCATCTTTTTTATCAGCATTTTCCGTATGCGCCGGTGTGGGGGACCATGCACTGGGGACATG
>CAVEKJ010000256.1:2310-3586 GCA_963616205.1 Prevotella sp. | reverse complement strand
AAGAAGTGTGTCCATTGACCGCATACTTACCGGAAAATATACGGCAATCCCATGTTTTGTAGGAATCATGGCATTTGTATTTGTTATGACGTTTAATTACCTTGGCGCATGGCTGTCTGACTGGATGACTATGGGAGTGGACTGGGTGATCAGTCTTATCGGAGCGGGACTTGATGCAGCCGGTGTCAGTCCGGTGCTTCATTCTCTTGTTGTAGATGGAATCTTAAGTGGTATCGGAAGCGTGATCGGTTTTCTTCCTACTATTGTCACCCTGTTTTTCTTTCTGTCGATCCTGGAGGATACCGGGTATATGGCGCGAGTGGCTTTTGTTATGGATAAACTTCTTCGAAAGATTGGTCTTTCCGGAAGAAGCTTTGTGCCGATGCTGATCGGATTTGGCTGTTCCGTGCCTGCTATTATGGCAACGAGGACTCTTTCCAGTGAGCGTGACCGTAAGATGACGATCTTGCTTACTCCATTTATGAGCTGCAGTGCCAAGCTTCCGATTTACGGACTTCTCACCAGTGCATTTTTCCCGAGGCAGTGGCGTGGCGTTGTGATGATCAGCCTTTATTTTGCGGGAATCCTCTGCGGAATCTTGTATGCGCTGATTCTGAAAGTGACGAAATTTAAAGGCGAACCGGTTCCCTTTGTTATGGAGCTTCCAAACTACAGGCTTCCTTCTGCAAAAAGTGTGGGACAGCTGATTTGGGAGAAGGCGAAAGGCTTTATCCAGAAAGCGTTTACGATTATTTTTGCAGCGACACTGATCGTATGGTTCCTGCAGAATTTTGATGCGGGTCTTCACCTTGTTACCAGCACAGATCAAAGCCTTCTGGCAAAGATCGGTAGTCTTGTGGCCCCGTTGTTTGCACCACTAGGTTTTGGCGACTGGAGGGTGTCAACAGCGCTGATCACAGGATTTATGGCAAAAGAAAGCGTCGTATCTACACTGACGGTTCTTCTTGGTGGAAAAACAGCATTGCTGACGACTTTGTTCACGCCGTTTACTGCCTACGTATTTTTGATCTTTACTCTGCTTTATACACCGTGTGTGGCTGCGGTGGCGACTGTGCGCAGAGAAATGGGAACAGTAAGGGCGGCTGCAGGTATTGCACTGCTCCAATGTGTGACTGCGTGGATCGTTGCGTTTGTTGTGCATGGAATTGGAATATTGTTTGGATTATAAAAAACAGTTTACATATGGCTTTTCACAAACTGCAGAAAACATTCTGCGGAAGATGTGAAAGCCATATTTTTTTTATGGGCGATTCCA
>CAVEKJ010000256.1:0-2300 GCA_963616205.1 Prevotella sp. | reverse complement strand
CCAGTCCGTTAACCGGGACAGCAATAAGAGATGGCTGCCGGAAAAACTGGAAGCTGCTCTCTGTAAGAAGACTGATCCCTTCACCGATCTCTACGGCACTGACGATAGATTCCGCACGGGCAGTACGCAGGATCTGTGGGTGGATACCTGCATCGTGAAAACTTCGCATACAGAAACGGTAAATGGAAGTGTGTGGAGGCATCAGGATAAAAGTCTCTCTTTTCAGATCGGTGAGAGAGACCGTTTTTTGGGACACAGCAGGATGATTTTTTGGAAATACGGCAACCAGCCGGTCTTCTGTGAGAACATGAAAAGTATAAAGGTTCAGATCCAGCATGTGTTTCCGCACAAAGATCAGATCAAAGAGATCTTTTTCAAGACCGGAGAGAAGTTCCTGATCTTCCACTTCTTTCAGTGAAAAAGAAATCTCTGTGTGCGTGGCGCAGAAATTGTGGATCACCGAAGTGAGATGGTACTGGGAGAGAAATGGAAGGGTTCCGATATGGAGGGTCTGAGATTCACTGTCCTTAAAATGGGACACTGCTTCCATAGAACGATGATACTGCCTGGAAATCTTAAGTGCTTCTTTGTAAAAAAACTCTCCCGCAGGAGTGAGGACAGCAGTACGTTTACTGCGATCCCACAAGTTAAGTTCCAGTTCTTTTTCCAGTTTCATGATCTGCTTGGAAAGAGCAGACTGAGAGATATGCATGGTTTCTGCTGCATCAAAAAAAGTGCGGGACTGGGCTGCACAGATAAAATAGTCGATCTGTTCAAGCGTCATGATAACACCTGCCTTTCAGTTGATATTGTTTTTGACCGATCATGGAGAATCAGTGATGAATCATTCCATATTGGAAACAATTATACCATAGAAAGAATTGATTCGTCATGTGAAAAAGAGATAAAATAATATCAGAAGATAAAAAGACAGGTCGGGACAGCCGGGATAGAAAAATTCTGTCTGGGGATTCGGCCGGAATACAGAAATGATTGATGATACAGGAGGTTTTTTATGGCAGAGAAAGTAAGAGACTTAAGAAGTGCCCTGGCACTTCTGGAACAGATGCCGGATCAGCTGATCGAGACAGACGTGGAAGTAGATCCTATGGCAGAACTTGCAGGAGTATACCGTTATGTAGGGGCAGGCGGAACGGTAAAGCGTCCTACAAAAGAAGGACCTGCCATGATCTTTAATAATGTAAAGGGACATCCAGATGCAAAAGTAGCCATCGGACTTCTGGCAAGCCGGAAAAGAGTTGCGGCTCTTCTTGACACTCAACCGGAGAATCTTGGAAAGATGCTTTGTAAAAGCGTGGAAAATCCGATTCCGCCAGTAGATTTTGAAGGTGATGCGCCTTGCCAGCAGGTAGTGCATAAGGCAACAGATCCGGATTTCGACCTCTATAAACTGGTTCCTGCACCAACCAACACACCGGATGACGCAGGCCCGTATATCACGCTTGGCATGTGTTATGCCACACATCCGGATACCGGAGTTCACGATGTGACGATCCACCGTCTCTGTATTCAGGGAAAAGATGAACTTTCTATTTTCTTTACACCTGGTGCCAGACATATCGGAGCTATGGCGGAACGTGCGGAAGAACTGGGACAGAAACTTCCGATTTCCATCAGTATCGGAGTTGATCCTGCTATTGAGATAGGTTCCTGCTTTGAGCCACCTACAACTCCGCTTGGCTATGACGAGCTGTCTGTAGCCGGTGCACTGCGAGGGGAACCGGTGGAGCTGTGTAAATGTGTGACCGTTAATGAGCGTGCCATCGCCAATGCAGAGTATGTCATCGAGGGAGAAGTAATCCCTGGTGTGCGTGTAAAAGAAGATCAGAACAGTAACACCGGATATGCCATGCCGGAGTTTCCGGGATACACCGGACCTGCAAGTGATCAGTGCTGGCTGATCAAGGTAACTGCAGTGACACATCGTGAGCATCCGATCATGCAGACCTGCATCGGACCAAGTGAAGAGCATGTTTCTATGGCGGGAATCCCTACAGAGGCCAGCATCTATGGAATGGTAGAAAAAGCAATGCCTGGAAGACTTCAGAATGTATACTGCAGCAGTGCCGGCGGTGGAAAATATATGGCAGTTCTTCAGTTTAAAAAGCTTTCCCCAAGTGATGAGGGAAGACAGCGTCAGGCTGCACTTCTTGCCTTTTCCGCATTCAGTGAGCTGAAAAATGTATTTCTTGTTGATGAAGATGTGGACTGTTTTGATATGAATGATGTGCTCTGGGCGATGAACACAAGATTCCAGGGTGATGTGGATGTGATCACGA
>CAVEKJ010000255.1:0-3597 GCA_963616205.1 Prevotella sp. | reverse complement strand
AATATCTGAAGATGACAGAAGAACTGAATTATAAAAACAAAATTATACAGAAACCATAATTGACAAAGGCGTCTGACTGATAAGGTCTTTTGTTTCAGAAATGGAGGAAATGAGATGGGATTTTCACAGATTGAAGTAGTGACATCGCTGAACCGTTTAAACAGCTTAAAGGCAGCTCTCAGTAAGCTTGGAGTCAGTGGAATGACAGTCATACAGGCACTTGGCTGCGGGGCACAGAAAGGAACACCTGAATATGAGGCAGAACAGAATGTAGAGATGGAGCTGCTGCCAAAACAGATGATTTTTATCGTGGTAAAAGATGAGTTTGTTGATACTGTAGTAGAGACAGTAAAGAAAGAGTTGTATACCGGTCATATCGGAGATGGAAAAATTTTTGTCGCACCGCTGACCAATATCATCAGAGTTCGGACCGGGGAAGAGGGCGAGGACGCATTGTAGGGATTAGGAGCAGGAACTGCGAGGAGGAATTCATATGAATGAAAAGAAACTTGGACTGCCGAGTGTTGTATCTACAGGAGTCGGACTGATCGTTGCAACCAGTTGCCTGATGTCACTGGGGCAGGGTGCCGGAATGCTGGGGACAGGATTTATTATCTCCATGATCCTGGCATGTGCGATCAATATATGCACAGCACTTTCCATGGCAGAACTAAATGCGCTGATGCCTAATCTGACAGGGGGACTTGCACAGTACACACTTGCCGGAATTGGACCTTTTGTAACAATTGTGACGATGGTTGGAGGTTATATCGTATGTCAGTCCATTGCCGGATCAGTAGAATGTGCAATGTTTGGAAATGCGATTAATTCTGTATTTCATACAGGAGTGCCGTCCAGCGTATTCTGTATCCTTTTGCTGGTAATCCTGATCATCGCCAATCTGCTTGGAATTGACATGTTTGCCAAAATACAGAATGTCGTTGTATATGGTCTGATTTTTTCGCTCGCTGCAATGGGGCTGCTTGGGATCTTTGGACTTGGAACAGGAGAAAAGGTACAGCAGTCAATGAATCTGGCAGGATCCTTTACCGATACTTTTTCTCTTCTGGGACTTGCTTTTTTTCTTTTTATCGGGAGTGAATTTGTTATTCCTATTTCCAGGAATGTAAGAAATGAACGGAAAAATGTACCGCTTGGGATGGTACTGAGCCTTCTGATCATTCTTGGCATGCAGACACTTATTGTCCTGGGGATGGGAAGGTATTGCAAATGGGAAGACCTGGCAGACAGTGCTTCACCTCATATCCTTTATGGATCATCACTCCTTGGATATGTCGGTTCACTGTGGATGATCGTAGTTTCTGTATTTGCTGTCATCAGTACAGTAAATTCAGCGATCAGTTTTCTGTCTTATATGTGTGCTGGTATGGCAAAGATCAGCCTGATGCCGGAAATTTTTCTGAAGAAAAATAAACGAGGCTCTTATTATGTGGGAATTCTGATGATCGGCATCATTATGATTGTTGTCAATGCGACAGGACTGTCCACCAGTGATTCCCTTTCTTTTATGATCACACTGGCGATCGTATTCTGGATGGTATCATATGTGATCTCAAACTGTATTGTGCTGATTTTCAGAAAAAAACTGCCGAAAGCACCACGGACGTTTAAAACGCCGGCAGGAGCACTGATTCCGGTAATAGGAATTATTGGAAATTTGTTTATGATCTGGAATATTGACGGTGATCCGGCTGTCCGGACAAAGATATTTATGATCGATGGTATGATTTTCCTAGTGCTGGCAGTTTATGCGGTATTCTGGTGTAAATATAAATTAAAGAAACCGATGTTCAGGTCGGTTGCAATGCATGAAGTGATGGCAATGGAGAATCCACTGTATCTTGCAGGACATAAAAATAATAAACATAACAGTTAAGAAGAATAAACAGGAGGAAGATAAAATGAACAGTTCAAAAATTGATTTTTTATATTTAAGTGAAGAGGATATGATCGCAGCCGGTGTTAAGGATATGAAAAGCTGTGTAGAAGCAATGGAAGAAATGTTTAAACTCATGAAAGTTGGAAATTATCGTATGGGCGGGGCAAATGGAAACTCTCACGGAAGTATGGTCATGTTTCCGGAAAAATCACCGTTTCCGGAAATGCCGGTAGATGGTCCTGACCGTCGCTTCATGGCAATGCCGGCTTATCTGGGAGGAAGATTTGATATGGCGGGCATGAAATGGTATGGTTCCAATGCGGCCAACAGGGAAAAAGGTCTTCCAAGGTCCATTCTTATGCTGACGCTGAATGACAAAGACACAGGAGCACCGCTGGCATACATGTCGGCCAATATTCTGTCAGCATACCGTACCGGAGCAGTACCGGGAGTCGGATTTAAATATTTTGCCAGAGAAGACGCAGAGACAATTGGTATCATCGGACCTGGTGTCATGAGTAAGACTGCACTGGCAGCAGCAGTAGCAGTAAGACCGACTCTGAAAACGGTCAAAGTAAAAGGCCGTGGAAAAGCCTCTCTTGACAAATTTATCAATCATGCAAAGAAGGAATATCCGGAACTGGACATCTATGCAGTGGATACGATCGAAGAAGCTGTCCGTGATTCAGATATCGTATCTGTATCTACTTCATCACCGACCGGTGATCCGTCTTTATATCCATATATAGCTGAGGAATGGATCAAACCAGGTGCGATCATCGAGTCAACAGCTGCATTACGGTTTGATGATGATTTCATTATCAACCGTGCGCGGACTGTGACAGATAATATTATGCTTTATGAGGCGTGGGAAGAGGAAATGAAGCCAAATGCATACAATACGATTCCAATCCCGGCTGTTCATGTGGAAGATCTGATCGAAGAAGGTAAAATGAAGCCGGAGCAGATTGATGATCTTGGAGATGTCCTGCTTGGAAATGTTCCTGTACACAGAAAGGAAGATGAAATTGTGATCTATTCGGTAGGAGGCATGCCGACAGAGGACGTTGCGTGGGGAACTGTTGTATACAGAAATGCACTTGAGATGGGAATCGGAACGAAGCTGAATCTCTGGAATACTCCTCAGATGATGGTATGATAAAATTCCAGCCGGAGTGATTTCCGGCTGGAGTCTTTGCTATCTGCGGTAGATTATTTTTCCATCGCAGATCGTGTAGTGGATCTTTCCATAAAGTTCTGCACCTTTGAACGGGCTGTTGGAGGCTTTGGAAGCAAAGTCTGTGACGGTCCATTTTTCGTTCGGATCGAAGATCACGAAATCAGCAGGAGCGCTGACCTGGATGCTTCCGCCCGGCAGATGATAAAGAGCCGCAGGATTGCAGGTCATTTTTCTTAGAAGGTCGCTCAGAGTAAGATAACCTGGCTTCACAAGGGAAGTGATCCCGAGTCCGAGAGAAGTCTCAAGACCTGTGATGCCGCTTGGAGCCTCTGTCAGTGGTTTCGCTTTTTCTTCTGCACTGTGCGGGGCATGGTCGGTTGCGATCAGATCGATCGTGCCGTCCTTAAGTCCCTGAATGATTTCCTGACGGTCATTTTCAGTACGAAGAGGAGGGTTCACTTTATAAAGCAATCACAATTCCTGTTGGAAGCAGGACTTTCCATGTCTGATGCACACG
>CAVEKJ010000254.1:0-3598 GCA_963616205.1 Prevotella sp. | reverse complement strand
CCAAGTTTCAGGGCAATTCCGGAAAGTCCCACAACAAAGACCACACTTGTCAGTGTCAGGTTTCTGGATTTGCTGTAATCCACATGATTATCAACCAGCATACGAAGTCCGGAAGTTCCGATCATACCGTAAAGAAGGAAGGAAATTCCTCCGATAACCGGACCCGGGATGGTACTGATCAGAGCTGACAGTTTTCCGAGGAAGGAACAGCAGATGGAAAGCACTGCCGCACCACCGATCACCTGCACGCTGTAAACCTTTGTCACGGCCATGACACCGATGTTCTCACCGTAAGTGGTAGTCGGCACAGAACCGAGGCATCCGGAAACTGTGGTGGAGAAGAAATCTGCGAACAGGGATCTGTGAAGTCCCGGATCTTTCAGAAGGTTTCTTCCAACGATCTTTCCGGTTACGATCTGGTGTCCGATATGCTCGGAAGTTACCAGCAGAAGCGCAGGGAAAATCGTCATGATGGCCTCAAAGTTAAACTTCGGAGATGTAAAGTTCGGAAGTGCAAAAAATGCCGCTTCTCTTACCTGGGTGAAATCCAGAAGTCCGCACACGCCTGCTGCCACATATCCTGCAATGATGGCGATCAGGATCGGGATAACCGAAAGAAATCCGCGGAACAGGATCTGTCCGAATACAGCAACTCCAAGCGTGATCAGAAATACGATCACATTCTTCGGGTCTACCTTGTCATCCAGAAGGCCTGCTGTACTTGCCGCATTTCCCGCAAGTTCCAGGCCGATCAGTGCAACTACCGGGCCCATTGCCGCTGTAGGAAGTACGATATCGATCCAGTCCGTTCCACACTGACGGACGATCAGCGCCACACACATACCGGCAATACCAAGTACAACGAAACCTCCAAGCGCATACTCATACCCATACTTGCTGATCACCAGAAGCGCCGGTGAAAGAAAGGCAAAACTGGAGCCCAAATATGCCGGTGCCTTTCCCTTTGTGATGAAAATAAAAAGAAGTGTTCCCACGCCGTTCATCAGAAGCACGATGGCCGGATTGATACCAAAAAGGAACGGCACCAGTACGGATGCTCCGAACATGGCAAACATGTGCTGGATACTTAAGGGTATCAGCATTTTTACAGGTACTTTTTCTTCAACCTGTATGATTCTTTTTTCCACTCTCAAATCCTCCCGTTTTTTTATTATCTCACCGATTATAGCACAGGTTTTCCCATCGTGGGAGATTTTTTCCGCAAATATGCAGATACTGTGTGGTATACTGTTATTATCTCCGGGAAAACAGACGGATTATGAAAAAGTGCAAGTACGATCTGTTCCGGTCAAATCTTCTCAGAAAGGATTTTTCTTCTATGAAAGCATACGAACGACTTTTATCCTATGTAAAAATATTCACCCCAAGCAACGAAGAAAGCTCTTCTTCTCCCTCTTCCCAGTGCCAGTTCGACCTGGCCCACATCCTTGTGGACGAGCTTAAGGAACTTGGGATCTCTGATGTAACCCTGGATGAACATTGTTACGTTTACGCTCACCTTCCGGCTACCGAAGGCCTTGAGCACTGCAAAACTCTTGGATTTATCGCACACATGGACACTGTCTCCGATTTCTGCGACCATGCGGTCACACCAGTGATCACAGAAAATTATGATGGAAAAGATCTCCCTCTTGGCACAAGCGGCCGAACACTTTCCCCGGAAATGTTTCCTCATCTTTCCTCACTCGCCGGACGGACTCTGATCACTTCTGACGGAACCACGATCCTGGGTGCGGATGACAAGGCCGGGATTGCGGAGATCCTTACAGCGCTGGAACGTATCCTTACGGAAAAAATCCCTCATGGACCTCTCTGTGTTGCCTTCACTCCGGATGAAGAGATCGGCATGGGACCTGCCCACTTTGATGTAAAAAAATTTGGCGCAGACTATGCCTATACCCTGGATGGCGATACCGAAGGCGAGATCCAGTACGAAAACTTCAACGCCTGCGGTGCAAAAGTGACTTTTCAGGGTGTCAATGTCCACCCGGGTTCTTCCAAAAATACCATGGTAAACGCAGCTCTCGTTGCTATGGAATTTAATTCCATGCTCCCATCCGCGGATATTCCCAGAAATACCGAGGACTATGAGGGATTTTTCCATCTGTGTTCCATGAAGGGGCATGTTTCCCAGGCAGAACTTCAGTATATTGTCCGGGATCACGATGCCGCTTCTTTTGAAGTACGCCAGAAAACACTTACACATATTGCAGAAATCCTCAATGAAAAATGGGGCGAAGGTACCGTAACTCTTACCATCACCCAGCAGTACCGCAATATGAAAGAGATCATAGATACCTGCCCGTGGCTGATCACCCTGGCAGAGGAAGCCTGCCAGAACTGTGGCGTCACACCGCTGATCCTGCCTATCCGCGGCGGCACAGACGGTGCACAGTTAAGCTTCATGGGACTGCCATGCCCGAATCTCGGAACCGGCGGACATGCCTATCACGGACCTTATGAGCACATCACAGTGGAAGGGATGGATGCCGCTGTGGAAGTTACTCTGGAGATCATAAAGCTGTTTTCCCAGAGGAAAGACTGAGAAGAAACTTTTCTTCAAAAACCTGCATTGCCAGAAATCTGAAACAACATAAAAAACACCCGCAGATCATCCGGTCTGTCATTCGTCGGAATAAATCTGCGGGTATTTTTTTATTATCATGTAAAACACTCAGAACCAAGCGGATATTCGCAATCCGCTTCGCTACTTGATTTGGTTAGATGATCTTCAACATTCTCGCCAGTTTCTTCATATACCTTCCGCCAGGCATCATGCCCAGTTCTTCTTCACCTGGCTTACTTACAATCAGATATACCACAAAGTATACGGTTGCAGCCAGGATCACAGAAATACCAAGGCAGATCACATTGGAATGGATCAGTGCATACAGGCCGTAATAGACCACGCCTGCAACAACTCCCATTGGGATGGATGCCAGGAACGGGCTTAAGTAAGCACTTCTCCACGGATTCTTATATCCCATATACTTCTTGATGGAACGGTCATTGAGAAGGCACATCACAACTGCATAAACGATCTGTGCGATGACAATGGTGTAAACACCAAGGTTGGTAAATACCAGAAGCAGTGCCATAGCAATCACGTCTGCCACCAGGGCGATGGCTGCATGGATCATCGGAAGTTTCGGTTTTCCGATTCCCTGAAGCACGCCGTTGGTAATATTTGAATTTCCGTTCAGGATGATGGTGATTCCACCCAGTATCAGAAGCTGTCCGCCAACACCATTGGTGCCAGGGAAGATCAGTCTTGTGATCGGTCCGGAAAGAACTGCAAGGCCTACTGCAGCCGGAATGGAGATCAGCATACTGATCCAGGTAGCCCGGTCTGTCTTCATATTGGCGCCTTCGATATCATGCATGGCATAATGCGCGGAAACCTCCGGGATCATGGAAGTCGGCGCTGTACTTGCCAGAGTCAGCGGGATATTGATCAGCGTCATATAATATCCATATTCGGAATACAAGGTCTGGATCACATCCTTAGCTTCACCTTTGATGTCCATGATTCCGGAATACATGTAGCTGTTAATATATCCGTTTGCATTGTAAATAA